>NZ_JBIBHN010000024.1:0-5480 GCF_042957035.1 Streptomyces sp. NPDC008137
CCGCCTTGCAGCTGCACGCACCAGGCCCCGCTCACCGGCGTCGAAGAAGTGCTGCCGATTCCCTGCGCCGTGATCCAAACGACAGGCCCTAGCGGACCATCGGCTCGTCCTCGTCGGGCATCGACGTCTGGGCCGCCGTACGGGACAGGAACAGGCCGAAGACCGGGGGCTTGGTCTGGAGCATTTCCAGTCGGCCGCCGTCCGCTTCCGCCAGGTCGCGGGCGACGGCCAGGCCGATGCCCGTGGAGTTCCGGCCGCTGATCGCCCGCTCGAAGATGCGTGCGCCCAGGTCGGCGGGGACTCCGGGGCCCTCGTCGGTGACCTCGATGACCGCCTGGTTGCCGGTGACGCGAGTGCGCAGGGCCACCGTGCCGCCACCGTGCATCAGGGAGTTCTCGATCAGCGCGGCCAGCACCTGCGCGACCGCGCCGGGCGTGCCGACCGCCTCCAGATGCCGCTTCCCCGAGCTGACGATGGCCCGGCCCGCGCTGCGGTACGCCGGCCGCCACTCGGCGAGCTGCTGCTGGATGACCTCGTCGAGGTCGAAGGTGACGGCGGAGCCGGTGCGCGGATCGCGGGAGTTGGTCAGCAGCCGCTCGACGACGTCCGTCAGCCGCTCGACCTGCGTGAGCGCGATCGTCGCCTCGTCCTTCACGGTGGCCGGGTCGTCGGTGAGGGTGATCTCCTCCAGCCGCATGGACAGGGCCGTGAGGGGTGTCCGCAGCTGGTGGGAGGCGTCCGCGGCCAGGCGGCGTTCGGCGGTGAGCATGCGCGCGATGCGCTCGGCGGAGCCGTCCAGCACGTCCGCCACCCGGTCCAGCTCGGGCACGCCGTACCGCTTGTGCCGGGGGCGGGGATCGCCCGAGCCGAGCCGCTCGGCCGTCTCCGCGAGGTCGGTCAGCGGCGACGCCAGCCGGTTCGCCTGGCGGACCGCCAGCAGGACCGCGGCCACCACCGCGAGCAGCGCGACCAGCGCGATGATCAGCAGCGTCCGGCCGACCTCGCGGGTCACCGAGGAGCGCGGCTCCTGGACGGTGACCGTCTCGCCCTCCTCGCCGGGCGCGGTCGCGCTGATGACGTCACCGGACGGCTTGTCGCCGACCTCGATGGGCGCCTCGCCGGGGAGCCGGATCACCGCGTAGTAGCGGTCCTGCGTGACCTGGTCGCGCAGCACCTCGGCGTCGACCTGCTGGGACCCGAAGAGCCGGCTGTCGACGATGCTGGCGAGGCGGACCGCCTCGGACTCCACCCGTTCCTGGGCACTGTTGCTGATCGTCCGGGTCTCGACGATGACGAGCGAGACCCCGAAGACGGCGATCACGACCAGCACCACGGCGAGCGTGGACTGGATCAGTCGGCGGCGCATGTCCTGTTACCCGTGCCTGCCTGCCCCGTGGCTCAGCTCTTCTCGAAACGGAAGCCCACACCGCGCACGGTGGCGATGAAGCGGGGGTTGGCCGCGTCGTCGCCGAGCTTCTTGCGCAGCCAGGAGATGTGCATGTCGAGGGTCTTGGTCGACGACCACCAGGTGGTGTCCCAGACCTCGCGCATCAGCTGGTCGCGGGTGACGACCCGGCCCGCGTCGCGCACCAGCACCCGCAGCAGGTCGAACTCCTTCGCGGTGAGCTGGAGCTCCTCCTCGCCCATCCAGGCGCGGTGCGACTCGACGTCGATGCGCACGCCGTGGGTGGCGGGCGGCTGCTGCGGCTCGGCGGCACCGCGCCGTAGCAGGGCCCGGACGCGGGCGAGCAACTCGGCGAGCCGGAAGGGCTTGGTGACGTAGTCGTCGGCGCCCGCGTCGAGCCCGACGACGGTGTCCACCTCGTCGGCGCGCGCGGTCAGGATGAGGATCGGGATGGTGTGGCCCTCGCCACGCAGGCGCCGGGCCACCTCCAGTCCGTCCATGCCGGGCAGACCCAGGTCGAGCACGACCAGGTCGACGCCGCCCTGCAGTCCGGCGTCGAGAGCGGTGGGGCCGTCCTCACGCACCTCGACCTCATAGCCCTCCCGGCGCAGGGCACGGGCCAGTGGCTCCGAGATGGACGCGTCGTCCTCAGCGAGCAGTACTCGGGTCATGGAGTGATGGTAGACCTGCGAGGCCCTGAGCTGGGGTGTGACCGGAAGCCTTGATTCTTACCGTTGGCATACCCACTTCTTACGTTCCGGGGGAACGCGGACGAACCTCTGCCTGTGGGGTGCGATCCTGGTAAGGACCTTGGAAACGGGGCTCACGGTTCCCCCGACACCTGTGATCCTCCTCTCAAGTCCTTCCATATGCGGCTGTGTCCTGCCGTATGGTGAATCGACGCCTGTAGCCCTAGGCGACCTTCTGCGGCCCTCTGCCCTGAAGGTCTCTTTTTTGTCGGGCCGGCGACCGCCCACCGCTCCGTGACCCGGAGCGGACCCCCGTAGGCGTCGGGGGCGACGGCCGTACGCTCCGGTGCCGACAGCCCCCACCGGGCGCACCACCCCTGTCGCGGGGCGCGTCCCGACCAGCAAGGAACGACCATGGCGTCCAGCCTGACGAAGGACTCGGCCCGCCCGGGCACCCCCGGCTCCGAGAAGACCTTCTTCGGCCACCCCCGCGGACTGGCCACTCTCTTCATGACCGAGATGTGGGAGCGATTCTCCTACTACGGCATGAGGGCCCTGCTCCCGCTGTACCTGGTGGCACCGGGTGGCCTGCACCTCGACGCGGGCACTGCGACGGCGATCTACTCGGTGTACGTGTCGCTGGTGTACCTGCTCACCATGCCCGGCGGCTGGTTCGGCGACCGCGTCTGGGGGCCGCGCAAGACCGTCGCCATCGCGGGCGGCGTCATCATGCTGGGCCACCTCACGCTGGCCCTGCCCTCCTCCGGCACCTTCTACGCCGGCCTCGCCCTGGTCGCGATCGGCTCGGGTCTGCTGAAGGCCAACATCTCGACGATGGTCGGCCAGCTCTACGACGGACCCGACGACCCGCGCCGCGACGGCGGCTTCACCGTCTTCTACATGGGCATCAACCTCGGTGCCTTCGCGGCGCCGCTGATCATCGGCACCATCGGCGAGAGCGTCAGCTGGCACCTGGGCTTCGCGCTCGCCGCGCTCGGCATGGCGCTGGGTCTCGTCCAGTTCCTGATCGGCTCGCGCAACCTGGCCGAGCGCTCCAGCGTCGTCCCGACGCCGCTGTCCGGCGAGGAGAAGGCCTCGACGCTGCGCAAGGCGGCGATCTGGGCCGGTATCGCGGCCGTCTTCTACGCGATCGTCGGCTTCTCCGGCCACTACACGCTCAACTGGATCCTCGTCCCGCTGACCCTGCTCGGCGTGATCGTCCCGACGATGGTCCTGGTCCGCATCAAACGCGACAAGGACCTGGACCGCGCCGAGCAGTCGAAGATGTCCGCGTACATCTGGTTCTTCGTGGCCGCGGCCGTGTTCTGGATGATCTACGACCAGGGCGGCTCGACGCTGTCGATCTTCGCGGACTCCTCCGCCGAGAACAGCGTCTTCGGCTGGGGTTTCCCGGTCTCCTGGTACCAGTCGGTCAACCCGGTCCTGATCATGGCGCTGGCCCCGGTCTTCGCCTGGTTCTGGCTGGCGCTGAACCGGCGTGGCAAGGAGCCGAGCACGATCGTGAAGTTCGGCTCGGGTCTGGTCCTGGTCGGCGCGTCCTTCTTCCTCTTCCTGGCCCCGCTGTCGATCGCCGAGGGCGGTCACAAGGCGGCCGCGCTGTGGCTGGTGGCGATCTACTTCACGCAGACCGTCGGTGAGCTGCTGCTCTCCCCGGTGGGTCTGTCGGTGACGACGAAGATGGCTCCCGCGAAGTACGCCTCGCAGATGATGGGCGTCTGGTTCCTGGCCGTCACCGCCGGTGACGCCACGACCGGTCTGCTCTCCATCGCCGGGGTCGACCTGAACAAGACGGGCATCGTGGCCCTGGAGGCGACGCTCGCCGTCCTCGCCGGAGGCGCGGTGTGGATGTACCGCAAGAAGGTCAAGGAGCTCATGGGCGACGTCCGCTGACCCGCCCCGCCGGGCCATGACGAAGGGCCGCCGCGTCCCGGGACGCGGCGGCCCTTTCGCGTGCGTTCGTGTGGTTCTTCGCGTGCGTTCGTACTGTTCTTCGCATGCGTTCGTGCGGCCCTTTCGCGTGCGTTCATGCCGTTCTTCGCATGCGTTCGTGCTGGTCAGGCCTTCGTCGTCGGGCCCTTCGTCGTCGGGCCCTTCGTCGTCGGGTCCTTTCCGTAAGCCGCGGCAGGCCGCCCCGCGTCTTCCGGGTCGGCGTCGGGGGTGACCCAGGGCAGGGCCGGGGCGGCGGAGGGGGTGTCCGTGGCCCTCCCGGCGCGCTTCCCCGGAGGGCGGGGCAGCAGCCCGGGCAGCCCCGTACGACGGGCCGGGCGGGCCGCGTGGCCGGGCCGGCGAGGCCGCAGGTGGTCCACCAGGGCCAGTCCCGCGCGGAACACCGCCGCCGGTACGACCAGGAGGACCAGGGCCCAGAAGAGGGTCACGCCCCAGGGGCGGCCCACGCCCCAGGGGTGTTCGGCGAGGACCTTGCCGCCGTACTTCAGGGACACCGTGTAATCGCCGTGCGCCCCGGCCGCGAGCTCTACCGGCAGTTCGATACGGGCCTCGCCGCCGGGCCTGATCGTCCCGCGCCACCGCTGGTCCTGCCACTGCGGCGCGAACACGCCGTGCGCGGTGCCGACCTGGAAGACGGGGTTCTTCACGGGGGATGTGCCGACGTTGCCGACGGTGACCTCCAGGGTCCGGGCGGGCGGGGATCCGAACCAGGTCAGCAGCCCGCTCTCACCGCGCAGTCGGGTGTCCGCGAGCAGCGTGAGCCGCCCCCCGGCCCGTTCGGCGGGCAGCGGCTCGACCGTGTGCCCGGCGACCTGGAGCGCCGCGTCGGCCTCGGCATCCGCGCCGGTCACCGTCGCCACGTGCACCACGCAGGGGCACGGCACCGGTGGTTCGACGACGGGCAGCGCGCGGCGGAAGCGCCCTTCGGCATCGGTGGTGACGGCACGGCCGTCGGCGTTGGCGCAGGAGTTGGTCCCCCCGGTCACACCCCGGTCCGGCTCGGCCTGCCCACAGACCAGCATCGTCAGCAGCGCCCGCGCCCGCCAGCCGCTCCCGCTGACGGTGACCGACCCGCCCGCCCCCGCCTGCGCCGCGGACAACTCGACCCGGGGCCGCTCCACCGCCTCGGCGGACCCGGCCCCTGCCAGAGCCAGCAGAAACACGAGCAGAACCGACAACGACAGGGACGGAAGGCGCACGGCACGCGACATCGGCGGCTCCATCGGTCGTCCGGGGCGTGCATACGGACTCGGCTCCGGCGAGTGCCCGGGCATGCTCACGGCATCCACGGCCCGATCGGCCGGCTCCAGCGGGTTTCCGGGGCCAGTGTGCGTCGCCTTCAGCCGGCATGAGGGCATACGCACGGCCTCGCCAGCCCGTGCGACCCGCTCCACCAAGCGCCCGGGACCTGCGTGCGC
>NZ_JBIBHN010000024.1:5577-132580 GCF_042957035.1 Streptomyces sp. NPDC008137
CGCCGCCCTCAGCCGGCATGAGGGCACACACACGGCACCGGCGACCCGAACAACCAACTCCAGCGGACGTCCTGCCATACGCACGCCCCCGACAGCCCCAGCGACCCGCTCCACCAAGCGCCCGGGACCTGCGTGCGCCGCCCTCAGCCGGCATGAGGGCACACACACGGCACCGGCGACCCGAACAACCAACTCCAGCGGACGTCCTGCCATACGCACGCCCCCGACAGCCCGAGCGCCCCGCTCCACCAAGCGCCCGGGCCGGGCGCTCGGCGTCACCTCCAGCGGACTCACGGCGTCGGCCGCGCGAGAACCCGCCGCCAGCGGAGGTCCAGGGTCCGCGCGCGCCGACGACGGCCGCCGCCCGGCCACGCGCGCAGCACCGGCCGCCCGGGCGGCCGGCTCCAGCAGACGCGCGGGCGAGCACGGCGACCGGCGTTCAGCGGCGTACGCACGAACTCGTGCCAACGGCGGGGGCCGGCCGGGCCGTCGGTGACTGGCGGTGCCGGTTTCGGCAGGCGGCCCGGGCGGGCCTACCGCGTCGGATCCCGCACGCGTCCCGGGCATGCTCAGTGGCGGGTACGGGCGTTCTGGTGACGCCGTGTCAGCCACAGGGTGCCCGCCGCGCCGGCCAGCAGGACCGTTCCGCCAAGGGTGCCGAGGGCGATGGCCGAGTCCTCGGGCCCGGTCTGCGGGAGCCCGGCGCCGGTGCCGGAGCCCGGGCCGGAGCCGCCACCCTGGGCGGAGCCGGTGCTGCCGCCGCCGCTCGCGGCCTTGACGTCGAGCGTCAGGGACGGGCCCGGATCATTGGTCGGGGTGCAGGTGGTCGTCGTACCGAGCGCCTTGATGGTGAGCACACCGGCGGTGAAGGTGACCTCGCCGCTCTTCTTCGGCGTGTACGTCCCGCTGAGGTCGTTGATCTTGATCGGGGTGTTGGCCGGTATGGCGGCGTCGTTGGCGGGGCCGGTCACCGTCAGGCTGCCGCTGTCCGCGCCGCCCAGGGCGATCGTGGCGCTCGGGGTCATCGCGCCCTTGCCCAGCTCGACCGGGCTGGAGGAGACGCCCTTCTGCCAGGACATGGTGACCTTGTAGCCGTCGCCGTCCTCGACGCCCTTGATGTCGATGGGCGAGACGGCGCTCTTGTCGCCGATCGGCGTCTTGCACTGGTAGTTGACGTCGACGACCTCGGCCCGGGCCACGGGGGCGGCCATCAGCACCACCGAGCCGGCCAGGGCCGCGGCGGACGCGAGCGCGACGGTTCGATTCCGGTACGGCACGGCGCCACTCCCCTTCCTGTTTCCTGACGGCGTATCAGATCGGGCCGTCAAGGTACGCCCGGGGCCTTGAGGAAGGAAGACACAGCACGCCCCGGATCCGTGGCGATCCGGCGCGCGGCGAGTGACGTACGAGGGGATGTACGGCGGGGAATCCGTGGGGACCGGCGGACGGTCCCGGTCAGGCAGGCGCGCCCAGTTCCGCCCACACCGTCTTGCCGACGACCCCCGGCGTGCGGACCACGCCCCAGTCCAGGCACAGCCGCTGGACGATGAACATGCCGTGACCGCCCGGACGCCCCGCCCGGTGCGGATTACGGGGAGCGGGCTGCCCGGTGCCCCGGTCGGCGACCTCCAGCCGGATCACCTTGTTGTCGCAGGTGATCCGGAGCTGGTCCGGCCCCTCGGCGTGCAGGCAGGCATTGGTGACCAGCTCGGAGACGACGAGCAGCACATCCTCGGCGGCGGCCCGCTGGTCGGCGGCGGCGGCGGGCAGCCAGCCCCACGCGTACAGCGCCTGGCGGGTGAAGTCGCGGGCCAGCGGGACGACACCGCTCTCCCCCTCGAAGCTCAGCCGGCGCACCTGCCGGCCCCCCGGCGGCGCCACGGCTCCGGACGGCGCGCCCACGCCCTCGCCGGACGCAGTGGCCGCCGGTACGCCACCCTCGGACACCCCGGAAGCGCCGCTGGGCTCCGGCCCGCGGTCGCCCGGCGGGTAAGGCCGGGTGGTGCTCATCAGCGCTTCACCTCACCGATTCACCAGTTCACGATTCACAAGATTCTGTACACAGTCAGTCACGCGGTGCGCGGCATATCGGTTTCGCGGTGCCCCCGCCACCCCGGCAGCCAACAGGTTCAGGATGTCTCCTGCCCTGGCGTCCCGGGGGAACACCCCCGGATTCGGCACGAAAGGCGTGACGGACATAGGACGTCGGTCACAGGGGGAAGGCCAAGGCTCGGCGCGCCGACGCACCGCCGCTCAGCTCGACTCGTCGGCCAGGGCCGCCTCGAGCGTGTCGTGGACGGTGAAGACCGCGTCCGCGCCCGTGATCTCGAATACGCGCGCCACCACCGGCTGCATCCCGGCGAGAGTCACACCGCCACCGGCGGCCTCCGCCTTCAGCCGAGCACCGAGGAGCACATTGAGCCCCGTGGAGTCGCAGAACTCCAGGCGCGCGCAGTCGATGACCAGGCGCTTGAATCCCTTGGCGAGGCAGTCCTCGAGTGGCTCACGCAACAAATCGGCGGTGTGGTGATCCAACTCACCCGCCGGAGTCACGACGGCACTAGAGCCCTCTTCCCGCACCTCCACCAGAAGCCGGCCAGACTGTGCGCTGCCGACCGTCCCGCGGTCCATGCCGTCTCTCTCTCCTGACGTCGAGGCTGCTTGCTGACGCCCTCGAACACTACGCCTTCCTGACGTGCTTCGACACCCGAACAACTACACACAAACGGACATATGCCCACAGAACGCACTTGCGGTCGGCTCGGGAAAGCGGGTAGGCCTAGTAAGGACACGTACCCGACACACGGCCGGCTTTGGAGGCGCCGCACACCGCAGTGCACGTAATTGGCTCCGGCAGCCTTATGCCGAGAACGATGGAGGACATCATGTCACCCCGGCTCGACGCATCGCGTACCCAGAAAGCGACGTCGACACCCCCTCCGGAACATCTGGATCCCATCGAGCAGGACGAGACGCTCGTCACACAGGACGACGTTCTCGCCGGACTTCCGGACATCCCCCCGTACGAGCAGGTCGGCGCGGTCGACGCACGGGCTCTGTCCAAGACCCTCTTCGAGCGCCTCGAAGCGCTGGAGGAAGGCACGCACGAGTACTCGTACGTCCGCAACACGCTTGTCGAACTGAATCTCGCGCTGGTCAAGTTCGCCGCTTCCCGGTTCCGCTCCCGCAGCGAGCCGATGGAGGACATCATCCAGGTCGGCACCATCGGCCTGATCAAGGCGATCGACCGGTTCGAACTCTCCCGGGGCGTCGAGTTCCCCACGTTCGCCATGCCGACCATCGTCGGCGAGATCAAGCGCTTCTTCCGCGACACCTCGTGGTCCGTGCGCGTCCCGCGGCGGCTCCAGGAGCTCCGGCTCGACCTGGCCAAGGCCGGTGACGAGCTGGCGCAGAAGCTGGACCGCGCCCCGACGGTGACGGAACTGGCCGAGCGCCTGGGCCTGTCCAAGGACGAGGTCGTCGAGGGCATGGCCGCGTCGAACGCCTACACCGCCTCCTCGCTGGACGCCCAGCCGGAGGAGGACGACTCCGAGGGCGCCCTCGCGGACCGCATCGGCTACGAGGACCACGGACTCGAAGGCATCGAGTACGTCGAGTCGTTGAAGCCGCTGATCGCCGAACTGCCCCCGCGCGACCGGAAGATCCTGTCGCTGCGGTTCGTCGCGGGTCTCACGCAGTCGGAGATCGGCGAGGAACTGGGCATCTCTCAGATGCACGTGTCGCGGCTGCTGTCGCGGACGCTGGTACGGCTCCGCAAGGGGCTGACCGTCGAGGAGTGATCCTCATGTGATCCCAGTCGGGTGACGTGTCCCCCGGGGGCGGACCGAACGGTCCGCCCCCGGGCGCGTGACACCTCTGGTCCGCGGCGTCTTTTCAGGAGTCGAGGAACAGCGCCGCCGTCGGCAGCAGCGGGGCCGTCAGGCTCAGTAGCCAGTAGGTGTGCGGAGCGAGGGTCGTCCTGCGCCGCAGCGGCATGTTGGCGAGCCACCAGACCAGGCCGTACAGCGTGACGACGGGGACCACGATCACGAGCCAGAGGGCCATGCCGTCGTTCTCGGTGGGTTCCCGCGTGGTCCAGCCGGCCGCGGCGAGCGGCCCGTTCGCCGCGAGGTACCACAGCAGCCAGAACGGCACCACGCCCGGTATTCCGAGCAGCAGGTTCACCGCGAGCGGTGCCGACCAGTGCCTCGTCATCCGTCCCGCTCTCCGTGGGTGATCAGAGAACCCTTTCGCCGCGCCGCCAGACTCCCCTGACCAGCGGGACGCCGGGGCGGTAGGCCAGGTGGACGTGGCTCGGGGCGTCGAGGAGGGCCAGGTCGGCGTAGGCGCCCGGGGTGATGCGGCCGATGTCGGTGCGCCGCAGGGCCGCCGCACCGCCCGCCGTGGCCGACCATACGGCCTCGTCCGGGGTCATGCCCATGTCCCGTACGGCGAGCGCGACGCAGAACGGGACGGACGAGGTGAAGGACGAGCCCGGGTTGCAGTCGGTGGACAGGGCCACGGTGACGCCCGCGTCGAGGAGACGGCGGGCGTCCGGCCACTCGGCCCGCGTGGAGAACTCCGCACCGGGCAGCAGGGTGGCGACCGTGTCGCCGCTCGCGAGCGCGTCGACGTCCGCGTCGGTCAGGTGGGTGCAGTGGTCGGCGCTGGCGGCGTCCAGCTCGACGGCCAGCTGGACGCCCGGGCCGTAGGAGAGCTGGTTGGCGTGGATACGGGGGTGCAGGCCCTTGGCCCTGCCCGCGGTGAGGATCGCGCGGGCCTGGTCGCCGTCGAAGGCGCCCTTCTCGCAGAAGACGTCGATCCAGCGGGCGTACGGGGCGCAGGCGTCGAGCATCTCGCCGGTGGCGAGGGCGACGTAGCCGGCCGGGTCCTCGGCGAACTCGGGGGCGACGATGTGGGCGCCGAGGTAGGTGACCTCGTCGGTGTGGGCGGCGGCGATGCGCAGGGCGCGGGCCTCGTGGTGGGCGGTGAGGCCGTAGCCGGACTTGGTCTCGAAGGTGGTGGTGCCCTGGCGGAGGGCCTCTTCGAGGTAACGGGTGACGTTGGCCTCGAGTTCCTCGTCGCTCGCGGCGCGGGTGGCGGCGACGGTCGTGCGGATGCCGCCCGCGCTGTAGGGCCGCCCCGACATGCGGGCGTTGAACTCCTGCGTGCGGTCACCCGCGAAGACGAGGTGCGAGTGGGAGTCGACGAAGCCCGGGACGACCGCCCGGCCGCCCGCGTCGACCCGATTGTCAGTGGCGGGTGCTTTGCTTTGATCACCGGTCCACACGACGCGGTCGCCTTCGATGACGACGGCCGCGTCCTGGACCAGTCCGAGGGGGGATTCGTCACCGAGGGAGGGGTCGTTGGTGACCAGGCTGGCGATGTTCGTGATGAGCGTGCTTGCGGTGCTCGCGGAGTGGGCGGGGCTGACGGTCGTCGCGTTGCTCATGGCGTCCTTGGTGGCCTGGTCGGCGGTGGGGTCGGGTTCGGGGACGGAGGCAGGCGCGGGCCGTGCGGGTGGACGGCCCGCTGCCGTCATCCGCGCAGGGCTTCGACGGCGTCCGCGAGGGCTCGTGGCACATCCGGTACGAGGGAGTGGACCCCGTCCCGTACGACATGCCGACCACCCACGACCGTGTGCGACACGTCCGCTGCCGACGCGGCGAATACGGCCGTCTCGGCCCCGAGCCGCGGGAGCGGCCCTGCCGTCCTGACCGAGTCGAGCGCGATGGTGGTGAAGTCGGCGAGCGCCCCGGCCTCCAGGACGCCCGCGTCCTCCCAGCCGAGGGCCGCGTGCCCGTCGGCCGAGGCCGCCCGCAGCAGGGCCGCGGCCGTCCAGTGACCTCGGGTTCGGGTGCGCAGCCGCTCGTTCAGCTCCAGGGCGCGCGCCTCCTCCAGCAGGTCGATCACCGCGTGGCTGTCGGAGCCGAGGGAGAGCGGGGAGCCCTCGTTCTGCAGGGCGGCGGCGGGCCCGATGCCGTCGGCCAGGTCCCGCTCGGTGGTGGGGCACATGCAGGTGCCGGTGCCGCTGCCGCCGACGAGGGAGACGTCCTCGGCGGTGAGGTGGGTGTTGTGGACGCCGGTCGTGCGCGGCCCGAGGACACCGTGCAGGGCGAGCAGTTGCGTCGGGGTGCACCCGTGGATCTCCAGGCAGGCCTCGTTCTCGGCGGTCTGCTCCGACAGGTGCACATGCAGCGGGGCCCGCCGTTCCTCGGCCCACCTCGCGACGCTCGCCAGCTGGTCGGCGGGCACGGCCCGTACGGAGTGGATCGCCGCTCCGATCCGTGCGTGATCCCGTTCCTTGAGAACTGAACAGCGTTCGGCCCAGGCGTCCGCCGTGCCGTCGGAGAAGCGGAGCTGCTGGGCGGAGGGCGGCTGCCCGAAGCCGGAGGAGAGGTAGGCGGTGTCGAGGAGGGTGATGCGGATCCCGGCTTCGGCGGCGGCCGCGATCAGGGCCTCGCCCATCGCGTTGGGGTCGGCGTAGGGGACGCCGCCGGGGGCGTGGTGGACGTAGTGGAACTCGCCGACCGCCGTGATGCCGGCCAGGGCCATCTCGGAGTACACGGCGCGGGCCAGGGCGTGGTAGGTGTCCGGGGTGAGCCGGGCGGCCGTGGCGTACATGACCTCGCGCCAGGTCCAGAAAGTCCCGGAGCCGACCTGGGCGGTGCCGCGCAGGGCCCGGTGGAAGGCGTGGCTGTGGGCGTTGGCGAGGCCGGGGAGGGTGAGGCCGCGCAGGGCCTCGGCGCCGGGGGGCGGGGTGGTGACCTCGGTCCGGACGGTGGTGATGCGGCCGTCGTGGACGTCGAGCGCGACGCCCGGCTCGACATGCGTGCCGAGCCAGGCGTGTTCCAGCCAGTAGGTCCGTGTGGCCGCTGTCGTCACCTGCACGCCAGTCCCTCCAGTACGTCTGCGAGTGCGAGTACCCCGGCCACGCAGTCGTCCTCACTCGCGGACTCGGCCGGGGAGTGGGAGACGCCGGTGGGGTTGCGCACGAACAGCATGGCGGTCGGGATGCTCCCGGACAGGATCCCGGCGTCGTGTCCGGCGCCGGTGCCGAGGACGGGGACCGTGAGGCCGGTGTCCTTGCCGAGGATGCGGGCGAGTTCGTCGCGCAGGGCGTGGTCGAACTCGACGACGGGGGTGAACGACTCGCGGACGACGTCGAGGTCGATGCCGTGCGCGTCCGCGTACTGCCGGGCCGCCTTCTCGACACCGCCCACCACGGCGTCGAGGCTCATCTGGTCCTCGGCACGCGAATCGAGCCAGCCGCGCACGAGGGAGGGGATGGCGTTGACGCCGTTCGGCTCTACGGCGATCTTGCCGAAGGTGGCGACGGCACCCGCGAGTTCGGCCTCGTGGCGGGCGGCGAGGACGGTCTCGGCGTAGGACAGCATGGGGTCGCGCCGGTCGGCGAGCCGGGTGGTACCGGCGTGGTTGGCCTCGCCCCGGAAGTCGAACCGCCAGCGGCCGTGCGGCCAGATCGCGCTGGCGATGCCGACCCGGTCGCCGGACAGGTCCAGGGCCCGGCCCTGCTCGACGTGGAGTTCGACGAAGGCGCCGAGCCGGGCGAGCCGTTCGGGGTCGGGCCCGATGGCCTCGGGGTCGTATCCGGCGGCCTCCATGGCGCGCGGCAGGCTCACTCCGTCACCGTCGGTCAGCTTGTGGGCGCTGTCGACGGTGAGCTGTCCGGCGGTGAGCCGGGATCCGACGCAGGCGAGCCCGAACCGGGCGCCCTCCTCGTCACCGAAGTTCACGATGACGAGGGGGCGGGTGAACCGCGCGCCTCGGCGGCGCAGTTCGTCCAGCGCGGCGAAGGCCGAAACCACGCCGAGGGGCCCGTCGAAGGCCCCGCCGTCCGGTACGGAGTCGAGATGCGACCCGGTGACGACGGCGTCCCCGGCGGCGGGGTCGCCGAGCCAGGCCCACTGGTTGCCGTTCCGGTCGGTCTCGTAGGTGAGCCCGCGCGCCTCGGCCTGGTCCTTGAACCAGGCCCGGCAGTCGAGATCGGCCCCGGTCCAGGCGAAGCGACGGTAGCCGCCGGAGGCGGAGTCGCGGCCGATCGGCAGCAGCTCCGCCCACATGCCGTGGAAGGTCACGCGTCGTCACCCTCACGCATCGGCACCCGCACGCCCCGCTCCCCCGCCACCGACTCCGCGATGTCGTACCCGGCGTCGACATGCCGGATGACGCCCATGCCGGGGTCGTTGGTGAGGACGCGGCGGATCTTCTCACCGGCCAGTGCCGTGCCGTCGGCGACCGTCACCTGCCCGGCGTGGATGGAGCGGCCCATGCCGACCCCGCCGCCGTGGTGCAGGGACACCCAGGACGCTCCGGACGCCACGTTCACCATCGCGTTGAGCAGCGGCCAGTCGGCGATCGCGTCGGACCCGTCGAGCATGGCCTCGGTCTCGCGGTAGGGGGAGGCGACGGATCCGCAGTCGAGGTGGTCGCGGCCGATGACGACCGGCGCGGCCAGCTCCCCGCTGGCGACCATGTCGTTGAACCGCTCGCCGGCCTTGTCCCGTTCGCCGTAGCCGAGCCAGCAGATGCGGGCGGGCAGGCCCTGGAAGTGGACGCGTTCGCCGGCCATCTTGATCCAGCGGGCCAGGGACTCGTTCTCGGGGAAGAGGTCGAGGATCGCCTTGTCGGTCTTGGCGATGTCGGCCGGGTCGCCGGACAGCGCGGCCCAGCGGAAGGGGCCCTTGCCCTCGCAGAACAGCGGGCGGATGTAGGCGGGGACGAAGCCGGGGAAGGCGAAGGCCCGGTCGTATCCGGCGAGCTGGGCCTCGCCTCGGATGGAGTTGCCGTAGTCGAAGACCTCGGCGCCGGCGTCCATGAAACCGACCATGGCCTCGACGTGCGTGGCCATGGACTCGCGGGCCCGGGTGGTGAAGCCGGCCGGGTCCTTCGCGGCGGCGTCGGCCATGTCCTCGAAGGCGACGCCGGCCGGCAGGTAGGCCAGCGGGTCGTGGGCGGAGGTCTGGTCGGTGACGATGTCGATCGGGGCGCCCTCGGCGAGCATCCGCGGGAGCAGCTCGGCGGCATTGCCCAGCAGGCCGATGGACAGCGGCTTGCGCTGGTCGCGGGCCTCGGTGGCCAGCTGCAGCGCGTGGGCGAGGCTGTCGGCCTTCACGTCCAGGTAACGGTGCTCGATACGCCGCTCGATGGCGCGCGGGTCGCAGTCGACGCAGATGGCGACGCCGTCGTTCATCGTCACGGCGAGCGGCTGGGCGCCGCCCATGCCGCCGAGACCGGCGGTGAGGGTGATGGTCCCCGCGAGGGTGCCGCCGAACTTCTTCGCCGCGACGGCGGCGAAGGTCTCGTAGGTGCCCTGGAGGATGCCCTGGGTGCCGATGTAGATCCAGGAGCCGGCCGTCATCTGCCCGTACATGGTCAGGCCGAGGGCCTCCAGGCGGCGGAACTCCTCCCAGTTCGCCCAGTCGCCGACGAGGTTGGAGTTGGCGATGAGGACGCGCGGGGCCCACTCATGGGTCTGCATGACGCCGACCGGGCGGCCGGACTGGACCAGCATCGTCTCGTCCTGCTTGAGCGTCCTCAGGGTGCGGACCATCGCGTCGAAGGAGCGCCAGTCGCGGGCCGCCTTGCCGGTGCCGCCGTAGACGACGAGCTTGTCGGGGTGCTCGGCGACCTCCGGGTCGAGGTTGTTCTGCAGCATCCGCAGGGCGGCTTCCTGCTGCCATCCCAGGGCGCTCGGTTCCGTGCCACGCGGTGCTCGGACGGCGCGGGGTCCTGACATGGTCTGCCTCCCGGGGACTGTTGTAGCGTCTATTCACATCCTGGCTCCCTGAATAGAGCTAGTCAATACGTGGGGAGGTCGGCGCGGCGCTGCCCCGGATGTTTGGCTGGATCCATGGATGACGACATGCGGGCAGGCGATTCCGGCGCCGGGCGGGCGGCCCGGCGGGACGAGGCGGTGCGGGCGGCCGTGGAGCAGGGACTGGTCGGGGCCGGCAGCCCCGTGGTCGGGCTGCTGGACATCACCGGCATCCGGGAGTCGGCGGCGGAGCTGCGGGCGGCGTTCGACGCGGTCGTGGCACCGGGCACGCCCGTGCTGCACGCCTTCGCGGTGAAGGCGACCCCACTGGTGCCGGTGCTGCGGCTGCTGCGCGAGGAGGGCATCGGGGCGGAGGTGGCGAGCCCGGGTGAGCTCGCGCTGGCACGGGCGGCGGGGCTGGGTCCGGAGATGACGGTCCTGGACTCACCCGCCAAGACACCGGCCGAGCTGCGCGAGGCGCTGGCGCTGGGCATCGCCGTCAACGCGGACAATCCGCAGGAGCTGGACCGCATCGACGGCCTCATGCGCGCCGGCGGCAGTCGCTCCCCGCTTGGGATCCGGGTGAATCCGCAGGTCGGCGGGGGTTCCATCGGGGCGACCTCGACGGCCACGCCGACGTCGAAGTTCGGGGTGGCGCTGCGCGACGAGGGGGCCCGGGAGTGGGTCGTGCGGGCGTACCAGGACCGCCCGTGGCTGACCCGGCTGCACGCGCACACCGGGTCCCAGGGCATCCCGCTGTCGCTGCTGGCCCGGGGTGTGGCGGAGGTGTACGCGCTCGCCGAGGAGATCAACGGGCGGATCGGGCGGCGGCAGATCGACACGCTCGACATCGGCGGCGGGCTGCCGGTGAACTTCGCGTCGGAGGCGACGACGCCGACGTACGCGCAGTACGCGCGGATGCTGGCCGAGGAGGTGCCGGGGCTGTTCGACGGGCGGTACGGGCTGGTCACCGAGTTCGGGCGGTCGCTCTTGGCCAAGCACGGCACGGTGGTGGCGCGGGTCGAGTACGCGAAGTCCTCCGGCGGGCGGGCGGTCGCGGTGACGCATGCCGGTGTGCAGGTCGCCACGCGGACGGTGTACGCGCCGGAGAGCTGGCCGTTGAGGATCGCGGCGTATGACGCGAAGGGGCGGGTGAAGGAGGGGCCCGTCGTGGTGCAGGACGTCGCGGGGCCGGCCTGCTTCTCGGGGGATCTGCTGGCGGAGGGGCGGTCCATGCCGGTGCTGGAGCAGGGGGAGTATGCGGCTGCGCTGGATACGGGGGCGTATTACTTCGCGCATCACTATGGGTACAACTCGCTGGCCCGGCCGGGGGTTTACGGGTTCGGGCCCGGTGGGGACGGGGGTGTGGTCTTCGCGGTCGTGCGGGAGGCGCAGACGGTGGAGGAGGTTGTGGCGGAGTCCGGCGGGGCGCATGTGGAGGCGCTGTTGGGTGGCCAGGCGCCGTGGGGGCTTCCGTAGTTTCCGTCGCGCGGGTGCGCTGTGGCTGGTCGCGCCCACGCGGCGGAGCCGCATGTTCAACACAGCCCCGCGCCCCTGAAAGCAGGGCATGCGCCCCGGGCCCGCTACACGAGTGCCGGTGACTTCCTTCTCGCCCCGCCCGGGGCCGCGTCGCCCGCCGCGATGCCCGTGCTGCGGTACGCCTTGACCGGCTTGCCCGCCGGGCGTCCCACGCCCGCGCGCAGCCAGTCCACCCGGACCCACAGCAACGCCTCGCCGGCCCGCTCCCGGCGGCCCAGCCACGCCGCCTTGAGCCACAGGCCCGCTCCGCAGCCGGCCAGGAGCAGGCCGCCGGTGGCCGGGACGGCGAAGGCGGTGGCCAGGGCCGTGAGGAAGGCGAGGAGGAGCCACCAGCGGTGGTGGCGGCGCCAGTTGCGTACCGTCACCGCGCGGTCCTGGAGCACGTCGTGCTTGCCGGCGCGGGACGCGGAGGCGGCCAGGGCGGTGTAGCGCTTGCGGCGTCCGCAGGCCACCGCCGCCGTCGCCAGGACGAACAGCGCCGCCCCGGCCAGGACGCCGATGCGGCGGCCGGTCAGTCCCGGTGCGAGGACGCCGATGCCCGCGGCGCACATGCCCAGCCACCACAGCGGTGCGGCCCCCGCCCGTACGACGACGGCGACCCGAGCCAGTCCCTGTCCATGGCCGTGTCCCCGTCCCTGTCCTCCGCGCGTCACGTTAAGCCTCCGTCGGTCTCCGAAGCGCCTGAAGGGTGGTGCAGGAGACGCACGTTAGCGAGGCAACGTGAGACACGCATGAGAGGACGATGCCCCTGCCGTCAGTCCACGAACAGCCCCCGCGCCGCCGCCTTCGCGTCGAACTCCTCCAGGCGGGACTGGGCCTCGGGCAGGTCGTCGCACATCGCCTCCAGCAGGACCCGGCCGAGCAGCATCGGGGCGCAGGCGGTGTCGAAGGCCAGGCCGGTGCCGACCGCGGCGGGGAGCAGCAGGTCGGACACCTTGGCGACCGGTGCGAAGGCGGAGTCGGCGACCGTGACGACGGTCAGCCCGGCCTCCTTGGCGTGGGCGAGGGTGTCGACGACCTCGCGGGGGTGCCGGGGCAGCGCGAAACAGAGCAGTGCGCTCGCACCGGCCCGGACGGCGGCGTCGACGCGGTCCTGGACCATCGTGCCGCCCTCGTTGAGCAGCCGTACGTCGGGATGGACCTTGGCGGCGAAGTAGGCGAAGCCGTGCGCCTGTGCGGCCGCCGCCCGCAGGCCGAGGACGGGGAGCGGGCGGGAGGCCGCGAGGAGGCGCCCGGCCCGCCGCACGGGCCCGGTGTCGGCCAGGGCCTCCGCGAGGTGCCGCAGGTTCTCGATCTCGGCCTCGACGGCCTGCTGGTACTCGTTGACGGACCCGGCGTCCGCCGCGGGTTCGGCCGGGGCGACCTCGCGCAGATGACGGCGCAGGGCCGGGTAGCCGTCGAAGCCCAGGGCCACGGCGAAGCGGGTCACGGACGGCTGGCTGACCCCGGCCAGTTCGGCGAGCTCCACGCTCGACAGGAACGGCACGTCGGCGGCCCGCCGCACCATGCTGTGCGCGATACGCCGCTGGGTCGGCGTCAGCCGGTGCCCCTCGAAGAGCGCCTGGAGCCGCGCGGCAGGGCTGTCGGTCACGCTCATGACGTGCTTCCCCCTCGCCTATTCAGTAGCTGAGGATTCTGCATGAGCATATGCAGACCGGCAAGCCGGACCGGCTCTCAGGGCACGGCACGGCCCGCGGGGCTGGGGTGTTCCGGCTCGTCCGGACAGCCCGGAACCGGGCCGGGCGTCGCGGGCGCCGTCAGATGCTCCTGGAGCAGCAGATGGCTGAACTCGTAGTGGGCCCCCGACTGCCGCAGCACCCCCCGCCGGTGGGCCTCGGCGAGGAATCGCATGAGCCGCCACGGCGCCCGGCCGGTCAGGGCCAGCCAGATGCGGGCCGCGCCCATCCGCCCCCAGGCGCTCAGCGCGAGCGCGTGGGTGCCGACCTGCACCCACACCTCGGTGTGCATGGTGCCCAGCGTGCTGCCGCGCCCCGCCGCCGAGATCAGCAGCACACAGGCCCCGCCCGAGAGGAGGGCGGCGAACGCGCTGCGTCCGAAGGTGGCGGCGCGATCGGTGCGCAGGGCGTTGCGCGGACTGGCGGCGCGGATCGTGTCGGAGGGGGTGTTCAGGGCGTGGTAGATCCCGGAGGCGCAGCCGCCGATGGCGCCGACGAGGATGCCGAACCCCAGGTAGGGCCCCACGGCGTCGCGCAGGACGGACCGGGCAGAGCGGTGCACGAGCCACACCTTGGCGTCGTGGGGCAGGGCGACGACCAGGTTGTGGGCGTCGACGGTCCGGCCCCGCCACCCGCCGGGCTCGCCCTTCCAGGCGATCGCCCACCGGTCGTCCTTCCGCTGGATCGACGGACGCCCCGTGAACGCGCCGAGCTTGTCGTCGTACGAGATCCGGGCACCGTCGTTCACGACGAACGGGTCGCGGAGCCCCGTACGCCGGACCAGCAGGATCCTCTGCGGACGCGTCGCGCGGACGGAGCGGCGGCCGTCGTCGGCCTCCTGGAGCCGCCACCCGTCGAGCACGGCGCCCTGCGGCCGGCGCTCGGCGGAGCGGATCTCGTACGTGGCGAAGACGCTGGTGACGCAGCCGACGACGACTCCGGCGGCGACGCTGATGAGCATGCAGGCGACGAAACCCCGCAGCAGTCCCTTCCGGAAGGCGCGCAGGACGACGGCCGGGCTCGTGTACTGCCCCGCCGCCCGTTCGCCGCGCCGCACCCCCGCGAGGAGGACCAGCAGTCCGGTCACCCCGCAGGTCGCGGCCGGGAGCACCTCCCCGACGCAGCCGTAGAGCACGAGTCCGGCCAGGACGACCGCCCCGCCCAGCACGCGTACCGCCCGGGGGCCGTCCGGACTCGACGCCCACGGCAGACCCAGCGGCAGAGGCCGCCGGGGCAGGCCGGCGACGGCGAACATCATCGCCAGGGCGAGGCCGAGACAGCAGCCGTTGAGGAACCAGGCGGGCCTCGGGGTGAGCACCGCGCCGAGCCGCGAGCTGACGAGCGGCGGTACGAGCAGGCCCAGCGGCACCGCGATCACCACGGCGGCGGCGGTCATCCTCACCGCCATGCGCCCCAGGTGGGCAAGCCCTTGGGGAGCCCGGGCCGTGGCGGGCATGAGCAGGACCATTCCGCAGCACAGGCCCGTGTAGATGCCCATGAGGTTGACCACCGCCGACAGCGGGCTGTCCCAGTTGGCGATCACACCACCGCCGTACACCGCGAGCGGGACCAGCAGCGTCGCGGTGGCGAGGAGCGCCAGGAGCGCCGGGCCGAGCACACGCAGCGCGGGCGGCATCGCGGCGGGCAACTCCCACCAGGCCAGCCGCCAGACATCGGCCGCGCGCACACCACCTGCCGCACCGGCGGCGCCCGCTGTGCCGACACCGCCCGCCGAGCCAGCGCCGTCCGCCGGGCCGACGCCACCTGTCGCACCAACGCCGCCCACCGCGCCGGCACCACCCGTCGTACCGGCACCATCCCCCGCGCCGGCACCACCCGTCGTACCGGCGCCGCCCGCCGCACCGCTCGCCGTTCCGCCGGTCACCGCTGCCCGGCCCTGCGCGCCCGTCGTGACCGGCGCCCCCGTCCTGCCCTGCGCCGCGATGCCGCCGTCGTCGGAGGGGCGGTGGCCGGGAAGCTGGCGGGCCAGGCGGCGCAGCCAGCGGTCGGCTTGCTCCGGGCGCCAGGGGCTTGCCGAATCGGCGAAGGCGGCCGGGACGAAGGCCTCCAGCAGATGCCTCTCGATCTCCCCGGCCGTGGGGAAGCGCACCTCGTCGTTGAGTTCGGACGGGTCGCGGGAGGTGTCGCCGTACACCGTGCGGGCCAGTGTCACCATCAGCGGCGACCGGAGGACGGCGGCCAGCGCCGCGGAAGGCGTGTCGAGGACGGCGGTCCAGGCGGTGGCGGGCCTGTCGCCCGGGCCGGTGTCGCCGCTCGATCGTGTCGTGCGCTCCAGGTAGTCCCGGGCGGCGGCCCGCTCCAGCGGCCGCAGTTCCACGACCTCCGCGGCCGTCAGCACGTCCGCGCCGCGCACCGCGCTCTCCCAGACCGCCGTACGACAGGTCAGCAGGACGGGCAGCCGGTCGTCGAGCTCGGCGTTCAGCAGGCGCAGCGCGTCCGGGTGCGCCCCGGCCGGCAGTTCGTCGAAGCCGTCGAGCACCGGCAGGACGAGGCCGGCGTCCAGCAGCTCGGCCGCCAGCGTGCGCTCGCCCCGGACCGCGCCCAGCGGCCGGTACTCGGCGGCCAGCCGCTCGGCCAGCCAGGCGCGCAGGCCCGCGGACCGGGGGTCCCAGTCGGCCAGGGCGAACAGCACCGGGACAGGGTCGCCGGGCTGCCGGGCGTCGATCGCGCCGAGGAGGAACTCGACGGCCAGGACGGTCTTGCCCGCCCCTGGTTCGCCCAGCACGACCAGGCGGTGGGACGGCAGGCCCTGGAACGTCTCGACGATCCGGGCCAGCCGCTGGTCCCCGTCGCGGGGCGCGGGCAGCGGCAGCCCGCGCCGGATGTTGCGCGCATGGTCGGCGAGCGGAGGTCCGACGCGCCTGAAGTGGACGTCCAGCGGAGCGGGGTCCTGCAACCGTCGCCGCCGGGCCTCCACGGCCCACTGGTCCCGCATCGCCTCGGCCAGTTCGTCCGCTGCCCGCTGCCGCCGCCCGGGGCCGGACGGCCCCGCCTCGGCCGGCTCACGCAGCAGGTCGGCCGCGAAGGCGCACGCGGACACGAGCGCCGAGATCGCCGAGATCCACATGGACGTCCGGTCGGGCCCCTCCCCCCTCGCCAGAACGACGGTCAGCGCCACCAGCCCCGCGGCCACCACCCCCAGTCCCGCGCGCCGCTGCACCCGTGCGTCCCGCAGTGCCGTCCACATCCGGCCGCCCCCCGTCGGGTCCCGATTCCGCTCCGCCGTCGTGGGAGGAACGAGGCGGCGGCGACCGGCGTACCGGGGGCCGCGGCGGCGCACGGAGGCATGGGCGAGGCATGACACCGGCATGTGCGCGCCGTGCGGAGGGATGGCGGGCGGCGACGCCGCGCCCGGCCTCCCCGCCCGCCCGGCAGCCCCCGCGCCGAAAGGGGGGCTAACCCCAGTGCGGCGGGCGCCTCTTCTTTCTACCGTGAGTTTCATGACCGGAATGGACGCGCGGGACACCGAGCTGAAGAAGGAACTCGACGCCACCCTGCACGCACGCAGGGAGCTGGGCGAGGAGTACGAGTCCGCGCTGGTCGACTCGTTCCTGGAGAAGGTCGACCAGCGGATCGACGGCGCGGTGGACCGCCGGGTGCGCCGACAGCTCGCCGAGCAGCAGATGCAGACGGCCCGGGAGTCCCGGTCGACGCGGCCCACCGACTCCTGGGGCGAGCGCTTCGGCTTCGGCATCGTCTCCCTGGTCCTCGCGGTGCCGCTGTCCGCGATCGGCGGGGGCGTGGCCCAGCTGCCCGGCATGCTCGTCGCCTGGGCCGGCATCGTGGGCGTCAACCTCGTCCAGGCCGCCCGCACCAACCCGGACCTGTTCGGCCGCCGCACGTCCTCCCGGGACAGCGGCTGGGAGGATTGAGCGGGCGTACGCGGTTCAGGCCTGCCTGGTGGGCAGCGCGACGATCTGCCGCAGGTTGACGCGGCGCGGCCGGCTGGTCGTGTAGGCCACCAGGTCGGCCAGTTCCTCTGCGGACAGCGCGCCCACCTGGTCCCGCATGTCCTGCACCTGGCGGGCCAGTTCCGCGTCGCCGATATGGGTGAGCAGCTCGCTCTCCACGAACCCGGGTTCGATGTTGGTGACCCGGACGTCCCGCGGCCCGAACTCGCCGCGCAGGGACTCCGACAGGTAGGTGACGGCCGCCTTGGTCGCGCCGTACACCGCGTAGTTCGGGAAGCTGACGTGCGCGGCGATGGACGAGATGTTCACGATGTCGGCCGTACGGCCGTCCGCCGCCGCGTCCACCAGGTCGGCGGTGAACGCGCCGGTGATCCGCAGCACGCCGGCGACGTTGGTGTCGAGCATGCGCTGCCACTCGTCGGTGCGCCGGGCGTCGACGGGGTGCGGCAGCATGACGCCGGCGGAGTTGACGACCAGGTCGACGGGCCCGTACTCGGCGTGGATCCGGTCGGCGGCGGCCGCCACGGACGTGTCGTCGGTGACGTCCGCGACGACGGCCAGGGCCTGTCCGCCGTCGGCCCGGATCTTCCCGGCGAGTTCCGTCAGCCGTTCCGCACGCCGGGCCAGCAGGGCCACCCGCGCGCCCCGGGCGGCCAGCAGGACGGCGATGGCCTCGCCGATCCCGCTCGCGGCTCCGGTGACGACGGCGGTGCGGCCGGAAAGGTTCTCGTACGACATGGGAGATCCCCTCGGTGGTGGCCGGGGCGTCTCCCCGGCCTCGTCCACCACCCTCGGCGCCGTCGGCCGCCGTACCCAGGGGGGCGCTTTTCCTGGGTCTGCCAGTACCAGGCTCACCGCGCGCGGGGCGCCTAGGCTCGAAGGCATGGACGGAGAACTGGGAGATTTCCTGCGCTCGCGCCGCGCCCGTATCCGGCCGGAGCAGGTGGGGCTGCCCTCCTACGGCCGCCGCCGGGTCCCGGGTCTGCGCCGCGAGGAGGTGGCGCAGCTGGCCGGGGTGAGCGTCGACTACTACGTCCGGCTGGAGCAGGGCAGGGGCCCCGGGGACCCGTCCCGGACGAAGTCCGGGGGCGTGTCGGACTCCGTGCTGGACGCGGTGGCGCGGGTGCTGCGGCTGGACGAGGCGGAGCACGCGTATCTGCGGGCGGTCGCACGCCCCCGCCGGGTCGAGGGCGCTCCGGCCGCGTCCCCGCGGTCCGAGCCGGGGGATGTCGCCTCGCGAGTACGCCCGGGTGTCCAGCTGATCCTCGACGGCATGGACCGCAATCCGGCGTACGTCCTGGACCACCGCATGGAGGTGCTCGGCTGGAACGCGCTCGCCGACGCCCTGCTCGACTTCAGCGGCTCGGGCTCCGGCTCGGGCTCCGGCTCCGGCTCGGGCTCGGGCTCGGGCTCCGGCTCCGGCTCCGGCCCCGGCCCCGGCCCCGGCCCCGGCCCCGGCGAGCTCAACATCCCCCGCCGGATCTTCCTCGACCCCGCCGCCCGCGAGATCTATCCGCACTGGGCCGCGATCGCGGGCCAGACGGTCGCCCATCTGCGCCTGCAGGCGGGCCATCACCCCGGGGACACCGCCACCGGGGAGCTCGTCGCGGAACTCTCCCGCGCCGACGAGGACTTCCGCAACCTGTGGGCCGACCATCGGGTCAAGCCCTGCGACCACGGTGTGAAGCACCTCCGGCACCCGGTCGCGGGCCTGCTGACCCTCCCCTACGAGACCCTCACGATCCCCGGGGCGCCGGACCAGACGATCGTCGCCTACACACCGGAACCGGGCTCGGAGACGGCGGAGCGCCTGGCGCTGCTGGGGAGTTGGGCGACGAGCCGGGCCGGCTGAGGCCGGGAAGAGATAGCGCGGGGACCGCCGCACCCCCTGTTCGGGGGGCGGGACGACGGCGGTCCCCGCGAGGGACGCGGGCCTGGTCAGGGCCGGGCTGGCGCGTCAGTAGGGTCCATGGAGGTCCGGGAGCCGCTCCGGAGGTCCGTGACGCCTACGGCGTCGGCCCGGGCGGGGAGCCGCTCCCGCCCTGCCGACACCCACCAATGTGCAGGACTCGTGTTAAGCGGGTGCTGCGCGAACGTGACACCCTCGTACCACTTCCGCGAAGTCCGCGAAGATCACGGACGCCTCAAGTTCACCCGGTTCACGGGTGGTTCACCGGGCGTTCGCCGCCGCTTTCCCGGTCCGGGCGAGGAAGGACAGCAGGTCCTGCCGGCTGACCACACCGGTCGGCTTGCCCTCGACCAGGACGATCGCCGCGTCCGCCTTGCCCAGCACGGCCATCAGGTCCTCAACGGGTTCGCCGGAACCGACCTGGGGCAGCGGGCCGCACATGTGCTTCTCCAGCGGGTCGTCGAGCGAGGCGCTCTTGCTGAACAGCGCGTCCAGCAGCTCGCGTTCCACGACCGAGCCGACGACCTCGGCGGCCATCACGTCGGGGTGGCCCGCGCCCGGCTTCACGACCGGCATCTGCGAGACGCCGTACTCACGCAGCACGTCGATGGCCTGGCCGACCGTCTCCTCCGGGTGCATGTGGACGAGGGAGGGCATGCGGTCGCCCTCCTTGTCGGCCAGGACGTCGCCGACGCGAGCGCTCGGGCCCGTGTCCTCCAGGAAGCCGTAGTCGGCCATCCACTCGTCGTTGAAGATCTTGCTGAGGTAGCCGCGCCCGCTGTCCGGCAGCAGCACCACCACGACGTCGTCCTCGCCGAGGCGCCCGGCGACCTCCAGCGCGGCGACGACCGCCATGCCGCAGGAGCCGCCGACCAGGAGGCCCTCCTCCTTGGCCAGGCGGCGGGTCATCTGGAAGGAGTCCTTGTCGGACACGGCGACGATCTCGTCCGCGACGGTCCGGTCGTAGGCGGTCGGCCAGAAGTCCTCGCCGACGCCCTCGACGAGGTACGGCCGCCCGGAGCCGCCGGAGTAGACGGAGCCCTCGGGGTCGGCGCCGACGACCCGCACCTTGCCGTCGCTGATCTCCTTCAGATAGCGCCCGGTCCCGGAGATGGTGCCGCCGGTGCCCACGCCCGTCACGAAGTGGGTGATCCTCCCCTCCGTCTGCTCCCACAGCTCGGGGCCGGTGGAGTGGTAGTGGGAGAGCGGGTTGTGGGGGTTGGAGTACTGGTCGGGCTTCCAGGCGCCCGGCGTCTCACGGACCAGCCGGTCGGAGACGTTGTAGTACGAGTCCGGGTGCTCGGGGTCGACGGCGGTCGGGCACACGACCACCTCGGCGCCGTACGCGCGCAGCACGTTGATCTTGTCGGTGCTCACCTTGTCGGGGCACACGAAGATGCACTTGTACCCCTTCTGCTGCGCCACGATGGCGAGCCCCACGCCGGTGTTCCCGCTGGTCGGCTCGACGATCGTGCCGCCCGGCTTGAGCGCGCCGCTCTCCTCGGCGGCCTCGATCATGCGCAGGGCGATGCGGTCCTTCACGGAACCGCCGGGATTGAAGTACTCCACCTTGGCCAGGACGGTCGCCCTGATGCCTTTGGTCACGCTGTTGAGCCTCACCAGCGGGGTGTTGCCGACGAGACTGATCATCGAGTCGTGGAACTGCACCGTTGTCTCCGGATGCCGCAGAAGAAGTGGTCTGTGTGGTGCCGCCAGCCTATGTGCTGCCCGTGGTCCGTGACGGTCGTTCACTCCGCGTTGAGATTGGGCGACGGCCTGTACGGGGCAAGCACTGGGTGTACGGGTTCGAGGAGGTGGCGGCGACGCATGACGAGCATGTCGAGGGCGAGGGTGGCCCGGCGGATCGCGGCCGGCGCGGCGTACGGCGGCGGCGGGATCGGTCTGGCCGGGGCGGCCGCCGTGGGGCTTGTGCTGGCGGAGGTCCAGCTGGCGCGGCGCCGGGTGGGCAACGGCACGTCCGGTCACGTGCCGAACGCGGACGGACTGTACGGCCGTGCGTACGCCGGCTCCGCCGAGTCGCCGCTGCGGCTGGTGATGCTGGGCGACTCAACGGCGGCGGGCCAGGGCGTGCACCGGTCCGGGCAGACCCCCGGGGCGCTGCTGGCGTCGGGACTCGCGGCACTGGCGGAATGCCCGGTGCGGCTGCGCACGGTGGCGACGCCCGGAGCCCGTTCGGACGACCTGGACCGCCAGGTGGCCCTGGTGCTGGCCGACCCCGATCCGGTGCCGGACATCTGCGTCATCATGGTCGGCGCCAACGACGTCACCCACCGCATGCCCCCGACCCGCTCGGTCCGCTGCCTGGCCTCGGCGGTACGGCGGCTGCGCACGGCCGGTGCGGAGGTCGTGGTGGGCACCTGTCCCGACCTGGGCACCATCGAGCCGGTCCGGCAGCCGTTGCGCTGGCTGGCGCGACGGGCCTCCCGCCAGCTGGCGGCCGCCCAGACGATCGGAGTCGTCGAGCAGGGCGGTCGCACGGTGTCCCTGGGCGACCTGCTGGGCCCCGAGTTCGCCGAGAACCCGCGCGAGCTGTTCGGCCCCGACAGCTACCACCCCTCCGCCGAGGGCTATGCGACGGCGGCGATGGCGGTCCTGCCCAGTGTCTGCGCCTCCCTCGGCCTGTGGCCGGCCGAGGAGGAGCGCCCGGACGCCTCCCGTCGCGAGGGCTTCCTGCCGGTGGCCAGGGCGGCCGCGGAGGCCGCCTCGGAGGCGGGCACGGAGGTCGCGGCGGCGATGCCGACCGGGTCGCGCGGGCCGTGGGCCCTGCTGAAGCGAAGGCGGCGCAGGCGGGTACCCGAGCAGGAGCCGGCGCCTGCCACGCCCTCGAACTGAGAGCGGGGGAGAAAAACGGGAGCGAGAAAAGCAAGCGCTTAGAAAACTGCGGTCAGGGTCACACCGCGAGACCCGTGACCCAGCCCATACGTACGGGTAACTTCCCAGACAGCCCAGCCAGACCACCCGGTACGTCAATGGAGCCGTGATGCCCGAAGCCGTGATCGTCTCAGCCGCCCGCTCCCCCATCGGCCGCGCCGTCAAGGGCTCCCTCAAGGACCTCCGCCCGGACGACCTGACCGCCACGATCGTCCAGGCCGCCCTGGCCAAGGTCCCCGAGCTGGACCCGAAGGACATCGACGACCTGATGCTCGGCTGCGGCCTGCCCGGCGGCGAGCAGGGCCACAACCTCGGCCGCATCGTGGCCGTACAGATGGGGATGGACCACCTGCCGGGCTGCACCGTCACCCGGTACTGCTCCTCCTCCCTGCAGACCTCCCGCATGGCCCTGCACGCCATCAAGGCGGGCGAGGGCGACGTCTTCATCTCGGCCGGCGTGGAGACCGTCTCCCGGTACGCGAAGGGCAGCTCCGACGGCCTGCCCGACACGCACAACCCGCTCTTCGCCGACGCCGAGGCCCGCACCGTCGAGACCGCCCAGTCCGAGGGCTCGACCTGGCACGACCCGCGCGAGGACGGCCTGCTGCCCGACCCGTACATCGCGATGGGCCAGACCGCCGAGAACCTGGCCCGCTCCAAGGGCGTCACCCGCCAGGACATGGACGAGTTCGGCGTCCGCTCGCAGAACCTCGCCGAGGAAGCCATCAAGAACGGCTTCTGGGAGCGCGAGATCACCCCGGTGACCCTCCCCGACGGCACGGTCGTCGCCAAGGACGACGGCCCTCGCGCCGGCGTCACCCTGGAGGGCGTCCAGGGCCTCAAGCCGGTCTTCCGCCCGGACGGCCTGGTCACCGCCGCCAACTGCTGCCCGCTGAACGACGGCGCCGCCGCGCTCGTGATCATGTCCGACACCAAGGCCCGCGAGCTCGGCCTCACCCCGCTCGCCCGCATCGTGTCGACCGGCGTCTCCGGCCTCTCCCCCGAGATCATGGGTCTCGGCCCCGTCGAGGCGAGCAAGCAGGCGCTGCGCCGCGCGAACCTGTCGATCGACGACATCGACCTGGTCGAGATCAACGAGGCGTTCGCCGCCCAGGTGATCCCCTCCTACCGCGACCTGGGCATCCCGCTGGAGAAGCTGAACGTCAACGGCGGTGCCATCGCCGTCGGTCACCCGTTCGGCATGACCGGCGCCCGCATCACCACCACGCTCATCAACTCCCTCCAGTTCCACGACAAGCAGTTCGGTCTGGAGACGATGTGCGTCGGCGGCGGCCAGGGCATGGCCATGGTCATCGAGCGCCTCAGCTGAGCACCGCACCGTAGCCGCCATAGCACCGGCTGTGAGGTGTCGGCCCGGAACCCCGAAATCCCCGGGGTTCTGGGCCGTTTTGTGATCCAATCTCCCCCAGGATGTGACCTATCTCCCTCCGGCTGGGGAGAAGCGCAGGTCACAGCAGCCACAGCCCCTCCCCCGAGGCGGAAGCCCTGTCCGTTTGGTGACGTTACGCACTGACAGCTGGTTAGTCCGCCCTTCAAGCTGATGTAGGAAGTCGGGGGTCGACTTTGAACCGGGAGTACGTCAGTGAGCGCCATGCCGATCGCGTTGCTGGTCACCACGGCCGCCACAGGCGCCGTGGGCGTTGCCGTCCTGCGCACCGTTCTGCAGCTGCGGCGACAGGTCGCGGCCCTGCACACCGCGCTGGCCGAGAGCCGTGCCGCCACCACGCGTGCGCTGCTGCCGGCCGCCCGCACCACTGCCGACGCCGAGGAGATACGCGCCGCGGTCGCGGCCGCGCTGGCCGAGGAGCGGGAGCGGGAGCTCGCCGAGGCGCGGGCGTTCTGGGCCGCCCAGGAAACCCGTGACGCCTCCGACGCGCCGACCCTGCTGGGCCTGCCCGACCCCGATCTGTTCCTGCCCCGGCAGGCCGATTTCGCGGGTCTGGAGCCGGTGTCCGAGCCCGGCGCGGACACCGAGGAACCGGTCGCCGAGTCCCCGGAGCTGGCCGCGGCCCGCCGCCGCCACCCCTCCCACCCGGACTTCGTACCGGCGCAGTCCCCCGTGGTGAACGACCACGAGCGCACGGTCGCCACCCTGGAGGAGCTGGCCTCCTCCCGCGTCGAGCTGACGGACGTCCGCCCGGGCCCGCTGGGCACCCTCGACGTCTACGTCTTCGCCGACGGCACGACCCTGTGCATGACCCCGGGCCACCGGGAGACCGCGGAGCACCTCGCCACGGCCCTGCGCGCGGGCGAGACCCCGGTCCTCCTCGGCGGCTCCGGCATCGCGGGCGCGTACACCCTGACGTTCGAATGCGGCGAGGAGAACGTCTACATCCTGGCGGACCGGGTCATCTCGTCCCTGTAGTGAAGCGCCCTTCAGGGGCGCGGGGAACTGCGCGAGCAACCACAGCGCACCCGGCACTCGCGCACGGTGCTAAACCCCCGCCCGCTTCTGCGCCTCCTCCACCACCCTCACCGCGTCATCGACATCCGCGTCACTGGGAATCACCACGGCCAGATCATGCCCGGCCACGGTGATCTGATCTGCGGCAGCAAACATCCCCGCGTCGGGCATCTCCCGAGGCTCCACCCCCGGCTCCTCAAGAGCCTGCGCCCTCCGGGCCAACTCCCGGGCCAGCTCAAGAGCCTCAGCGGCAGCGCTGCGCTGCAGCCGGCTCTGGGGCGCGGCCCTCAAACGATCGGCGAAGTGATCCACCGCACGGGTCAGAGGCGTCGTATCAACCACGCCGCGAGCGTACGCGTCGCACCGGGACTGTTGCCAACGGGCGAACACTCAGGCACGGTGACCTGAAGGACCGGCTTACATCCCAGCGTCCGGAGGCGCCGATGTCCCAAGTCTTCTCCGAAGAGACCCATCGCAACCTGCTAGCCCGCATCCCGCACTGCACCGGTCGTGAAATCACCGACTGGCTCCGCACCGTCGAAGACGGCCCGGCGCTCTTCCGTTTCGAGGAAAAGGTCAGCTGGCTCCGGCACGAACACAATCTGGCCTACGGCCACGCCAAGGCGATCGTCCACGAGTACGACCTCAGGAGGGCCGCGCGCAAACTGCTCTAGGCGCGGACAACGAGAAGGGCCCCGGCCGAAGCCGGGGCCCCATCGCGTACGACGGTCAGTACGAGCCGTACTAGTCGTTGCTGTTGAGGATCGAGATGAGCCTCAGGAACTCCAGGTAGATCCACACCAGCGTCAGCGTGAGCCCGAAGGCCGCGAACCACGCCTCCTCGCGCGGGGCGCCGTAGGCGATGCCGTCCTCGACCTGCTTGAAGTCCAGGGCGAGGAAGCAGGCGCCGAGGATGATGCCGACGATGCCGAAGATGACACCCATGGCACCGCTGCGGAAGCCGAGGCCGTCACCGCCGCCGAACACCGCGAACAGCAGGTTCACGGTCATCAGCAGGATGAAGCCGAGCGCCGCCGCCATCACGAAGCCGTAGAAGCGGCGGTTGACGCGGATCCAGCCGGCCTTGTACGCGATCAGCACACCGGCGAAGACCGCCATGGTGCCGATCACGGCCTGCATGGCCGCGCCGTCGGCGATGCGGTTGTCGACGATGTTGGAGACGACGCCGAGGAAGACACCCTCGAACGCGGCGTACGTCAGGATCAGCGCGGGCGAGGCCTTGCGCTTGAAGGACTGTACGAACGCCAGGACCATGCCGATCAGCGCGGCGCCGATACCGATGCCGTAGCTACGGCTGATGTTGGCGTCGTCGATCGGCAGCAGGGCCCAGGAGAGCGCCGCGGTGAGGATGAGCACACCGAGCGTGCTCGCCGTGCGCAGGACGACGTCGTCGATCGTCATCCGGCCGGTGGTGGCCGGTGCCTGCGGCGGTGCGCCGTGCTGCAGGTCCTGCTGGGCGTAAGGGTTCTGCGCGTACGGGTTCTGCGCGTACTGGTCGCCCGTCGGCTGGGCGTACGGGTTGCCCTGCGTGGCGACAGCGGGACCCCCGGCCTGCGGCGCGGTGTTGAAGCCCGCGTAGCCGTTGTCGCGGCTGAACCCCCGTCGCGAGAAGACCGGGTTTCTGCTCCTCATTTCACTCCTCCATGGCCACACGTCGTGGCCTTGGCTCAAGAGTAATAGGTAGGCAAAGGAATGACCCTAGTGCTTGGGGAGGATCTTTCCCTCGTCGTGCTGCGCAACACGCTACGCGGCTTCGTGATTCCCCTCACCGGAGGGGGTCACTCATGTCTCACCCGAAGGGGAAGCCCGTGTACCCCTCAGCCAGGTCGGTCTCGGCGGCGCGGCTGGAGGCGATGCGCTCCAGCCGGGCGAGCTGGAGCCGGTCCTCGAAGCCGGTCGCGCCGGGGGCGCGGTGCAGCAGGGTCGTCATGTCGTAGGAGAAGCGCTCGGCCTGCCAGATCCGGCGCAGGCAGGTCTCGGAATAGGTGTCCAGGAGTTCCGCCGAACCGGTCTTCTCGCGGTGCGTCAGGGCCCGGGCGAACGTCACGACGTCGCCGACGGCGAGATTCAGCCCCTTGGCGCCGGTCGGCGGCACGATGTGGGCGGCGTCACCGGCGAGGAAGAGGCGGCCGTGGCGCATGGGCTCGTGGACGTAGGAGCGCATCGGGGTGACGGACTTCTGGGTGATGGGGCCGCGTTCGAGGCGCCAGTCGTCGGCGGTCTCGAAGCGGCGCTCCAACTCCTCCCAGATCTCCTCGTCGCTCCACGCGCCGGCGTCGGTGCCGTCGGGCACCTGGAGGTAGAGGCGCGAGACGGACGGTGAGCGCATGGAGAGAAGGGCGAAGCCGCGGTCGTGGCGGGCGTAGACCAGCTCGTCGTGCGAGGGCGGCACGTCGGCGAGGATGCCGAGCCAGCCGAAGGGGTACGTCCGTTCGAAGACCTGGGTCAGTTCGGCCGGGATCGCGTTGCGGGCCACGCCCCAGAAGCCGTCGCAGCCGACGACGTACTCGCACTCCAGGACGTCCTCGCTCCCCTCGTGCCGGAAGCGGACGCGCGGGGCGTCGGTGGCGGCGTCCTCCACGGCCAGCGCCTCCGCCTCGAACAGCAGCGGGCCGCCCTCCCGGAGCTGAAGGGCGATGAGGTCCTTGCAGACCTCGGTCTGGGCGTAGACCATCACGGACCGGCCGCCGGTGAGGGCGGGGAAGTCGACGCGGTGCCGTCGGCGGTCGAAGCGCAGTTCGATGCCGTCGTGGCGCAGGCCCTCGCGGTCCATGCGCTCCCCGGCGCCGGCCGCGCGCAGCACGTCCGCCGTGCCCTGCTCCAGGATCCCGGCCCGCTGCCGCCGTTCGACATAGGCACGGTCGCGGCTCTCCAGCACGACCGAGTCGATGCCCGCGTTGTGGAGCAGCCGGGCGAGGAGGAGGCCGGCGGGGCCGGCTCCGATGATGCCGACGGTGGTGCGCATCGGGCACCTTCTCTCACTCTTGTTCGTGTGGTGAAAATTTTTTCACCACGACTGGATGTGAGTTTCCGACGGCATGCGCCCGCTGTCAACGGGCATGCCGTGAAGTCTTCAATGAACCATGCAGGAGTCGGAAGGGTGCCCGGAGCCGGACTCGAACCGGCACGCCCGCGAAGGGGCAGCGAGGTTTAAGCTCGCCGTGTCTGCATTCCACCATCCGGGCAGGCCATGGGCTCCGCGTCGAGGTTCCGAGACTATCGGGACGGATCCCCCGAACAGCGGAAGCACGGACCGATGTTGTCTTATTTTATTGACGTCTGAGGGTGCATCAGCACACGGAACGCGCCATCCGCACTTGCCAATAGCCTTCCGTGCGGCGGTGGGCGCCGCATGCGGAATGACGGAATTTCACCGCCCGAACGAGGGCACTCCACCTGTTCTCGACATCAGGACCTCTCGGGCTCCCGACACCGGGGCCGCTCAGGGGCGTTCGTCATCCCCAGGTATGACACCGCCGCTCCTGGTCAGTCCGAAGTCGGCCCCCGGAACGGGAACTGCGGGTGACTACACGGCGGCGGGGGACCCGGACGATGGATCACATCCCCCTGACCGCATCACCGTCCGACAGGAGTGCCATCCCGTGACCACCGCTTCCCTCGCCGACCGGGCCACCACCGTGGCCGCGCGCGCCACGGATCTCTCGAAGATCTACGGGCAGGGTGAGACCCAGGTGGTCGCCCTGGACCGGGTCTCCGCCGACTTCCGGCAGGCCGAGTTCACCGCGATCATGGGCCCCTCCGGCTCCGGCAAGTCGACCCTGATGCACTGTGTGGCCGGTCTCGACTCCTTCTCCTCCGGGTCGGTGCGCATCGGCGACACCGAGCTCGGCTCCCTGAAGGACAAGCAGCTGACCAAGCTGCGCCGGGACAAGATCGGCTTCATCTTCCAGGCCTTCAATCTGCTGCCGACGCTGACGGCCCTGGAGAACATCACCCTCCCGATGGACATCGCGGGCCGCAAGCCGGACAAGCAGTGGCTGGACTCCGTCATCCGCATGGTCGGCCTGGCGGACCGGCTGGGCCACCGGCCCTCGCAGCTGTCGGGCGGTCAGCAGCAGCGCGTCGCCGTGGCGCGGGCGCTGGCCTCCAAGCCCGAGATCATCTTCGGTGACGAGCCCACCGGAAACCTCGACTCGCGCTCCGGCGCCGAGGTGCTGGGCTTCCTGCGCAACTCCGTGCGGGAGCTGGGCCAGACGGTGGTGATGGTCACGCACGACCCGGTGGCCGCGGCCTACGCGGACCGGGTCGTCTTCCTCGCGGACGGCCGGATCGTGGACGAGATGCACGGGCCGACGGCCGACTCGGTGCTCGACCGCATGAAGGCGTTCGACGCCAAGGGCCGCACCAGCTGATCCCCCGTCAGGACCGACAGGACTGAGAAGAAGAACCCATGTTCCGTACCGCCTTGCGCAATGTGCTCGCGCACAAGGCCCGGCTCCTGATGACCGTCCTCGCCGTGATGCTCGGCGTGGCCTTCGTGTCGGGGACCCTGGTCTTCACCAACACCATCTCCGACGCCTTCCAGAAGAGCTCCGCCAAGGGCTTCGACCGGGTCGACGTCGCCGTGACCTCGGACTACCAGGAATCCGAGGGCGACAAGGTCGGCAAGGTCCACGACCTGGACCGGGCCGTGCTCGACAAGAGCGAGCGGGTTCCCGGCGCCGCGTCCGCCATCGGGGTCGTGCAGGGCTTCACGGCCATCGCCGACAAGGACGGCAAGCTGATCGGCGAGGGCTTCCAGTCGCAGGGCGGCAACTACTGGGGGGACAAGGACCCCCGCTACCCCCTGACGAGCGGTCACGCGCCCAAGGGCGCGGGCGAGATCCTCATCGACTCCGAGACGGCGAAGCGCGCCGGGTACAAAGTCGGCGACACCGTACGCATGTCGGTCGACGGGCCGGTCCTGACCCCGAGGATCGCCGGCATCTTCACCACCGACGACGGCAATGTCGCGGCCGGTGGCTCCCTGACCCTGTTCGACACGGCGACGGCGCAGCAGCAGTTCGGCAAGGCGGGCGTCTACGACCAGATCAACGTCAAGGCGAAGCCGGGCGTCTCGCAGGCCGCGCTCAAGGCGGAGCTGGACAAGGCGCTGCCCGAGGGCACCGTCCAGACCACCACGGGCAAACAGCTCGCCGACGACCAGGCGGAGACCATCTCCCGGTCGATGAGCGGCATGCAGACGGCCCTGCTGGTCTTCGCCGGCATCGCCCTGTTCGTCGGCACGTTCATCATCGCCAACACCTTCACCATGCTGGTCGCCCAGCGCACCAAGGAGCTGGCACTGATGCGAGCGGTCGGCGCCTCGCGCCGGCAGGTGACGCGGTCGGTGCTGATCGAGGCGTTCGTGGTCGGCGCGGTCGCCGCCGTGACCGGTCTGGTCGCGGGCATCGGCATCGGGGCCGGACTGCGCTCCCTGATGGGCTCGTTCGGCGCGACCGTTCCCGACGGCCCGCTGATCATCAAGCCGGCCACGATCGCCGCCGCGTTCGCCGTCGGCATCCTGGTGACCATGCTGGCGGCGTGGCTGCCGGGCCGCCGGGCCGCGAAGATCCCGCCGGTCGCGGCCATGAGCAGCGTCCACGCCAAGGCCACGACCAAGTCGCTGGTGCTGCGCAACACGCTGGGCGCCCTCTTCTCGGCCGCGGGCGTCGCGGTGGTCCTGGCGGCCACCACCATGGACGGCTCGGACGGCCAGATGCCCATGGGCCTCGGCGCGGTGCTGCTGATCATCGGCGTGTTCATCCTGACCCCGCTGCTGTCCCGGCCGCTGATCGCCGCCGCTGCGCCGGTGCTGCGCGCGTTCGGCGTCTCCGGCAAGCTGGCCCGGCAGAACTCGGTGCGCAACCCGCGCCGTACGGCCGCCACCGCCTCCGCGCTGATGATCGGCCTGACCTTGATCACCGGTATGACGGTGACGGCGGGCAGCCTCCAGCAGGCCATCGACAAGATGGCGGCGTCCGCGATCAAGGCGGACTACGTGGTGTCCATGGCGAACGGCAACCCGCTCTCCCCGGACGTCGAGAAGAAGCTGAAGCAGACCGACGGCGTCACCGCCACCAGCGCGATGACCAATGCCATGGCCCGTGTCGACGGCAAGACCGACGAGTACCTGACCGGCGTCAACGGCGCCGCGATCGGCGAGCTGGCGGCCCCGAAGGTCGAGGACGGCTCCTTCAAGGTCGGCGGCTCCCAGGTCGTCGTGGACAGCACGACCGCCAAGGCCAACCACTGGAAGGCCGGTTCGAGCTTCAGCGTCGCCTTCGAGGACGGCAAGAAGCAGCGGCTCACCGTCGCCGGGACCTACGAGAGCAACGAGTACCTCAGCGGCATCCTGCTCGACCAGTCGACGCTCGCGCCGCACACGTCCGACCCGTACGTCATGAAGGTCATGGCGAAGACCTCCGGCGGCCCGTCCGGCGCGGCGCAGGACAAGCTGGAGAAGGCCCTCGACGACAACCCGGCGATCAAGGTCCAGGACAAGCAGGACATCTCCAACGAGATCGCGCAGATGTTCACGCTGATGCTGAACATGCTCTACGGACTGCTCGCCATGGCCGTGATCGTGGCGGTCCTCGGGGTCATCAACACCCTGGCCATGTCGGTCTTCGAACGCTCCCAGGAGATCGGCATGCTCCGGGCGATCGGCCTGGACCGCAAGGGCATCAAGCGGATGGTCCGGATGGAGTCCCTGGTGATCTCGCTGTTCGGCGGGGTGCTGGGCATCGGCCTGGGCGTGTTCTTCGGCTGGGCGGCCGGTGAGCTGCTGGCCTCGAAGATGCCGACCTACGCGCTGGTCCTGCCCTGGGCCCGGATGGGTGTCTTCCTGCTGCTGGCCGCGACGGTGGGTGTCCTCGCGGCGCTGTGGCCGGCCCGGCGGGCGGCCCGGCTGAACATGCTGGAAGCGATCAAGGCGGAGTAGTGAGGACGGTGAAGGCCCCCTTTCCCACCGGATGGGAGAGGGGGCCTTCGCCGTGTCAGTTCCAGGTGCGGGCGCGCAGGGGCATGCCCGACTCCCCTGATTCTGGGGCCCGCACGGCCAGGACCTGGTTGACACCGATGCGCTTGCGCTCGAAGGCGACCGCGCTGGCGGCCATGTACAGGCGCCAGACGCGGGCGCGGCCGGGCCCGGTGAGCTGGACGGCACGCTTCCAGTCGGCCTCCAGGCGGCTGACCCACCGGCGCAGCGTGAGGGCGTAGTGCTCGCGGATCGACTCGACGTCGCGTACCTCGAACCCGGCGCGCTCCAGCTGGGTGACGGTGACGCCGATGGGCTGGAGTTCGCCGCCGGGGAAGACGTAGGAGTCGATGAACGCGTCGACCTCGTACGTCGTCTCGTCCCGCTGCGGGCGGCGGGCGATCTGGTGGTTCAGCAGCCGGCCGCCGGGCTTGAGCAGGTCGTACAGGCCGTCGGCGTACTCCAGGTACCGTTCGGCGCCGACGTGTTCGGCCATGCCGATGGAGGAGATCGCGTCGTACGGGCCGTCGCGGACGTCGCGGTAGTCCTGTACGCGGATCTCGATCCGGTCGGTGAGGCCCTCCTCGGCGACGCGCTTGCGGGCGTAGGCGGCCTGCTCCTGCGAGAGCGTGACGCCCACGACGCTCACGCCGTGCTCGCGGGCTGCGTGGATGGCCATGGAGCCCCAGCCGCAGCCCACGTCCAGCAGCCGCTGACCGGGGCTCAGGCCGAGCTTGCGGCAGACGAGTTCGAGCTTGTCGTGCTGGGCCTGTTCGAGGGTGCTGTCCGGGCTGTCCCAGTAGGCGCAGGAGTACACCATGGACGGGCCGAGGACGATCTCGTAGAAGTCGTTGCCGACGTCGTAGTGGTGGCTGATGGCGCGTCTGTCGCTGCGTTTGGTGTGCAGGTGGCGGCGGGGGGCCCGGGCCTCCTCGGGGGGCGGGGCGGGCGGCAGCGGGGTGCCGGCGAGCTTGATGAGGCCGCGTACGGCGGCGCGGACCTCGGGGTCGCGCAGGGCCTGGGTGAGGGTGCGGGCGTCCTCGCCGCGCTCCCAGATGTCCCCGGCGAGCAGGTCGAGGGTGGTGTAGAGGTCGCCCTCGATGTCCAGGTCGCCCGCCACCCAGGCGCGGGCCAGACCCAGTTCGCCCGGCTTCCACAGCAGGCGGCGCAGGGCGCGGCGGTTGTGTACGACCAGGGTGGGCGCGCCCGGCGGGCCCGCCTGCGAACCGTCCCAGGCGCGGATGCGCACCGGGGGCGGTGCTCCCAGCAACTGTGCGAAGAGGCCCTGCAGCCGCTGCGCGGCGTCTGCCATGGTGTACACCTCCGTGACGGGGAATCCCGGAATGTCCGACACCACGTAAACACCTGCGGGGCCTCACCGCAGTCCCCGGCACGCGTCATGTCTGAGCAAAACCGCCACTTCGCCCACCCGGCGGCGGGTTCCGTACAACGCCGAAGGACCTCCCGCACCACGGATGGCGGGAGGTCCTTCGTCAGGCGGGTGACCGGGGGAGGGTCAGGAGGCCTTGGCCTTCTCCTCGGTCTTCTCCTTGGGCGCGGCGGCGACCGGGGCCGGCTTGGCGGCCTCGTAGAACTCCTCGCGCGGCGTCTCCATCGCGCCGAGGGAGACGACCTCGCGCTTGAGGAACATCGCCAGGGTCCAGTCGGCGAAGACGCGGATCTTGCGGTTCCAGGTCGGCATCGCCAGACCGTGGTAGCCACGGTGCATGTACCAGGCGAGACGGCCCTTGAGCTTGATCTTCATCTTGCCCATGACGATCATCGCGACGCCCTTGTGGAGGCCGAGACCGGCCACCGCGCCCTTGTTGGCGTGCGCGTAGTCCTTCTGCGGGAAGCCCCGCATGCCGGAGACCACGTTGTCGCCGAGGACGCGGGCCTGGCGCAGCGCGTGCTGGGCGTTCGGCGGGCACCAGGCGTTCTCGTTGCCGGCCTTGCGGCCGACGAGGTCCGGGACCTGGGCGTTGTCGCCGGCGGCCCAGATGTAGTCGGTGCCCTTGACCTGGAGGGTCGGCTCGCAGTCGACGTGACCGCGGGGGCCCAGCGGCAGGCCGTAGCGGGACAGGGCCGGGTTGGGCTTGACGCCGGCGGTCCAGACGATGGTGCTGGAGTCGACCTCGAGGCCGTTCTTCAGCACCACGTGGCCGTCGACGCAGGAGTCCATGGAGGTGGACAGGTAGACCTCGACACCGCGGCCCTCGAGGTGCTCCTTGCCGTACTTGCCGAGCTTGGGACCGACCTCGGGGAGGATCTTGTCCGCGGCGTCGACCAGGATGAAGCGCATGTCCTCACGGGACACGTTCTTGTAGTACTTCGCGGCGTCGCGGGCCATGTCCTCGACCTCGCCGATGGTCTCCGCACCGGCGAATCCGCCGCCCACGAAGACGAAGGTGAGCGCCTTGCGGCGGATCTCCTCGTCGGTGGTGGAGTCGGCCTTGTCGAGCTGCTCCAGCACGTGGTTGCGCAGGCCGATGGCCTCCTCGACGCCCTTCATGCCGATGCCCTGCTCGGCGAGGCCGGGGATCGGGAAGGTGCGGGAGACCGCGCCGAGCGCGATCACCAGGTAGTCGAAGGGCAGCTCGTAGGCCTCGCCGACCAGCGGGGAGACCGTGGCGACCTTGCGGTCCTGGTCGATGGTGGTGACCCGGCCGGTGAGAACCTCCGCCTTGGGCAGCACGCGTCGCAGCGGGACGACGACGTGGCGCGGGGAGATGTTGCCGGCGGCGGCTTCGGGGAGGAAGGGCTGGTAGGTCATGTACGACCGGGGGTCGACGACCGTGACGGTCGCCTCGCCGTAGCGCATCTTCTTCTGGATGCGCCGAGCTGCGTACAGGCCTACGTACCCACCGCCTACTACGAGGATCCTGGGACGCTCCGTGGTGCTCATGCCATCGAGTATCCACCCGCCTCAGGGGGGTGGCTCGTGCGCCCCTTCACAAGCTCCTGCAGGGTGTGTGTTATCCTCCGCGGCCCGCGTGATCCATGTCATGGTGACAACCGGGCTCCTTTGTGCACCCCGGACCGTTGTCAATGCCGCGTGAGCTGCCTCTCTGGGCGGAAAGGGCCTCCGTGAGGCCATCCCGGAGTCCCGCTCCGGGCCCCTTCCCCGGCACCTCCATACCATGCTTCTGAACATGTTCAAAGGCACCCAAGGGCCCCGGATGGGTCAACGGGACGCTTCTTGTCGCTCTCGCGGGCCGAATTCCTTGTGAAGAACTTCACGAACTTTTCCGACGAGCTGTCGCCGGGGGGTCCACAGGAGCCCCCCGGACGCGCTCAAACGTGATCCATGCCTGCTCAGAAGCGGGCTACGCGACCGACCACGCGATGCCGTCGAGGATGTCGTGCTCGCTCACCACGACCTCCTCGGCGCCGATCCGCTCCATGATCGACAGCAGTACGAGAGCCCCCGCGCCGATCACGTCGACCCGGCCCGGGTGCATGGAGGGCACCGCCGCGCGCTCGGCGTGGGTGGAGCGCAGCAGCCACTCGGTGATCTCGCGGACGCGGGCGTGGGAGACGCGGGAGTGGTGGATGGCGGCCGAGTCGTACTCGGGCAGCTCCTGGGCGATCGCCGACACGGTCGTCACGGACCCGGCGAGGCCGACCAGGGTGCGGGCCTCGCGCAGCGGGACCGTCTCCTCGGCGAGGTCGAGGGCGGCCTCGATGTCCGCCCGCATCGCCGCGATCTGCTCCTTCGACGGCGGGTCGCTCACCACACCGTCCCGGACCAGGTGCCGCTCGGTCATGCGGACACAGCCGATGTCCACCGAGCGGGCCGCCCGGACATGGTCGTCGCCGACGACGAACTCCGTCGAGCCGCCGCCGATGTCCACGACGAGGTAGGGCTTCGGGAGGTGGTCTCCCCCGGCGAGTTCCTTGGTGGCGCCGGTGAAGGAGAACTCGGCCTCCTGGTCCCCGGAGATCACCTCGGGCTCGACGCCGAGGATGTCCAGCACGCCGCGCACGAACTCGTCGCGGTTCTCGGCGTCCCGGGAGGCGGAGGTCGCCACGAACCGCAGCCGCTCCGCCCCGTGCTCCTTGATGATCGCGGCGTACTCGCGGCACGCCGCGAAGGTCCGCCGCAGCGCCTCGGGGGCGAGCCGGCCGGTGCGGTCGACGCCCTGCCCGAGCCGCACGACCGTCATCCGGCGGTCCAGGTCGACCAGCTCGCCGGTGGCCCCCGCGCCGGAGGCGCCATGCGACACAGTGGCGTCGGCGACCAGGAGGCGGATGGAGTTCGTACCGCAGTCCACGGCGGCGACACGGGTCATCGGTCGTCCTCCTCAATGGTCGTCACGCCCGTCACGCACGGGCCCTTGCGCCACCACTCCGGGAGCATCTCGATCGCCTCGTCGCCGAGCGGGTTCACCCCGGGCCCCGCGGCCAGCGAGTGGCCCACGAGCACGTGCAGGCACTTCACCCGGTCCGGCATGCCGCCCGCGCTGGGGAAGTTCTTCAGCTCCTCGATCTCGTCCCGGCGCCTGATGTAGTCCTCGTGCGCCGCCCGGTAGGCCGCCGCCAGCTCGGGGTCCGAGGCCAGCCGCTCGGTCATCTCCTTCATCACGCCGTTCGCCTCCAGCGTGCCGATGGCAGAGGCGGCGCGCGGGCACGTCAGGTAGTACAGCGTCGGGAACGGCGTCCCGTCCGGCAGCCGGGGTGCCGTCTCGACGACGTCGGGCTGCCCGCACGGGCACCGGTGCGCGATCGCGCGCAGACCGCGCGGGGGCCGGCCGAGCTGCTGCTTGAAGGCCTCGACGTCAGCGTCGGTGGGCTCGGTGCGCGGGGTGGTCGGCGGGGGCGTTTCCATGACTGTCTTCAGGCTGTCTTTCTCTGAGTCAGATATCTGGCTGGGGTCCGGGTTCACCGGGCGGAGGCGTCCGACTTGTCGACGCCGTCCCACACGTTCGCGTACCAGGGGCGGTCGGACGTCCCGAGCACGGCGTGCGACTGCCGCGCCGCGTGCGGGTCGACGACGATGAACCCCGTCTCCCCCGGCATGACGTAGTGCAACCGCTGCCGGATCTGCTGCTCCGCGTACGCGTCGTCCTGCCAGCGCGCCTTCTGGTCGCGCAGCCGTTCGACGCGCTCCCGGGCCTGCTGCTGTTCGCGCTGGAGGTCGTCGATCTCGGCGCGCTGGGAGACGAACTCCCGCATCGGGTAGGCCAGCGCCACGATCAGCGTGCACATCACCAGCGCGAGCAGCGCGGCCCGGCCGGTCAGCCGGGAGCGGCGGGCCTGGCGCCGGGTCTGGGAGCGGTAGACCCGGGCCGCGGTCTGCTCACCGAGCAGCCGGATCCTGGTCGCGGTGGAGAAACGGTCCCGGTCCTTCACGGCCATGGTCTCCCCGCTCTCCCGCTCCACCGTCCAACGCGCGTACGTCCCCGGACACGGTACGGGACCGAGTACGGGGACGTACGTACGACTGGCTCAGGCTTGACCCTTAACGGGTCACCCGGGTCAGCCCTTGAAGCGCGGGAAGGCGCTGCGGCCGGCGTAGACCGCGGCGTCGTCGAGGATCTCCTCGATGCGCAGCAGCTGGTTGTACTTGGCGACGCGCTCGGAGCGGGCCGGGGCGCCGGTCTTGATCTGGCCGCAGTTGGTGGCGACGGCCAGGTCGGCGATGGTGACGTCCTCGGTCTCGCCGGAGCGGTGGGACATCATGCACTTGAAGCCGTTGCGCTGGGCCAGCTCGACGGCGTCCAGGGTCTCGGTCAGCGAGCCGATCTGGTTGACCTTGACCAGCAGGGCGTTGGCGGCGTTCTCGTCGATGCCGCGGGCGAGGCGCTCGGGGTTGGTGACGAACAGGTCGTCGCCGACGAGCTGGACCTTGTCGCCGAGCTTCTCGGTGATGGTCTTCCAGCCGTCCCAGTCGTCCTCGAACAGCGGGTCCTCGATGGAGACGAGCGGGTACGCGTCGACGAGCTCGGCGTAGTACTCGGTCATCTCGGCGGCGGAGCGCGTCTTGCCCTCGAAGGTGTAGGCGCCGTCCTTGTAGAACTCGGACGCGGCCACGTCGAGGGCGAGGGCGATCTGCTCGCCGGGGGTGTAGCCGGCCTCCTTGATCGCCTCGAGGATGAGGTCGAGGGCCTCGCGGTTGGAGCCGAGGTTCGGGGCGAAGCCGCCCTCGTCGCCGAGGCCGGTGGCCAGGCCCTTGCTCTTCAGGACCTTCTTCAGCGTGTGGTAGACCTCGGCGCCCCAGCGCAGGGCCTCGGAGAAGGACTCCGCGCCGATCGGGGCGATCATGAACTCCTGGATGTCCACGTTGGAGTCGGCGTGCGAGCCGCCGTTCAGGATGTTCATCATCGGCACCGGCAGCAGGTGCGCGTTCGGGCCGCCCAGGTAGCGGAACAGCGGCAGGTCGCTGGCCTCGGAGGCGGCGTGGGCGACGGCGAGGGAGACGCCGAGGATGGCGTTGGCGCCGAGGGAGCCCTTGTTGTCGGTGGCGTCCAGGTCGAACATGGCCTGGTCGATCAGGCGCTGCTCGGTGGCGTCGTAGCCGACGAGCTCCGGGCCGATCTGCTCGATGACCGCGAGGACGGCCTTCTCCACACCCTTGCCGAGGTAGCGGTTCGAGTCGCCGTCACGCAGCTCGATGGCCTCGAAGGCGCCCGTGGAGGCGCCGGACGGGACGGCGGCACGACCGGTGCTGCCGTCGTCGAGGCCGACCTCGACCTCGACCGTGGGGTTGCCTCGGGAGTCCAGGATTTCCCGGGCTACGACGACGTCGATGGACGGCACGAGCATCTCCTTCTTATGTGACGCGGGTACGCGGGTCGCGTGGACCCGGCGAGGTGCGGGCCGTGGTGGCTCGCGACATGAGCCTAACCGGCTCGGGCCGATCGGCCACCGGGTCGCCCACCTCATGGACAGAACCGAGAGTAAATTGTTTCCGAACGGAACAAAGACGCTCTCGGAGAGAGTCGCGGAAAAGACCGGTGGCGAAGCCCGGCAGACATGACCCCGCCCCGGCGCGTACGGGGGAACACGCACCGGGGCGGGGAGCCCGTGGGGACGGGGACCGCCCCCTGGGGGGCGGAGGGCCGCTGCTTACTTCAGGTGCAGCTGCTGGCCCGGGTAGATGAGGTTGGCGTCCTCGACGATGTCCTTGTTCAGCTGGAACAGCTTCTCCCAGCCGCCCTCGACCTTCTTGTCCGCCGCGATCGAGCTCAGGGTGTCGCCCTTGGCCACCTTGTACTCGCCGTCGCCCTTCTTGACCTTCTTGCCGGTCGGGGTGGTGACGGTCTTCTTCGCGGCCGGGCGCTCGTCGGAGCGGGAGGCCGGCTGCTGCTGGGTCTCGCGGGACTCGGTGTTCTGCTCGCTCTGCTGCGAGGAGCTGCCGGAGTCGCCGGAGTCGTTCGAGGAGGAGCCGCCGCCACTGGCGTTCGACAGGCCCTTGCCGCAGACCGGCCAGGCGCCCTTGCCCTGGCCCGCGAGGACCTTCTCGCCGATCTCGATCTGCTGCTCCTTGGTGGCCTGGTCGGCGGTGGCGGCGTACTTGGTGCCGCCGTAGCCGGACCAGGTGGAGGCGGAGAACTGCAGACCGCCGTAGTAGCCGTTGCCGGTGTTGATGGACCAGTTGCCGCCGGCCTCGCACTGGGCGACGGCGTCCCACTCGGAGGCGGTGGCGGCGGAGGCGCCGCCGGCGGCCATCAGCGGGGCGGCGACAGCGGCGCCGGTGACACCGGCGACGGCGATGGCACGGCTGGCCTTGGACGGACGGCGGTGCTTGCCCTTGCTGGAAAACAGCATGGAAGGATCCCCTCACCGACGCCTGCGAGGTGAGCTGTCGGGTTCGGGCCGGTTGAGTTGCCCGGCCGCGCCCCTCCCGGGACACGGCTTCACCCCTAGCCCTTCCGGCGCAACTGGCCGGTCGGGCACCTACCTTGGGTCCCCCGCTCCTGCCTACGGCGCTTGACGCGACGACTGTTCCCGTACGGCCGCTGGCAGGATTCGGCGTTGCGGCAGCCGGGGCTCGTGGTGACGAGCGGTCACGACCGTAGCCACGCGATCCGCCGAATTTCAAAGACGATCAGGGCTTCTGAGATCTATCTCTCACGGGCATCAAACGGGACATTCAGTGTGAAGCAGGACGCGAACTCGCACGGTTTCGGGGCGACTTCCACCCCCGTTTCCGCACTGCCCGAACCGCTACTTCCCGTCCGCTTCGCCCTCTACGGTGAGCTTCTCACCGGGGCGGATGAGGTTCGGGTCGCCGCCGACGGCCTTCTTGTTGCCGTCGTACAGCTCGTGCCATCCGCCGCTGATGTCAAAGGACTCGGCGATGGACCAGAGGCTGTCGCCGATGCCCACGATGTAGGCACCTTGGGACGAGTCGCCGGAGCCCTCGTCGCCGCGGTCGTCACGCGAGGCGTGACGGCCCGTGGACTCGTCCGTACGGCCATCCTCGGGCGCCTGGGTCTCGTCGGCGCTGGGGCCGCGGTGGCGGCCGGAGCCGGTGTCGGTCCCGGTGGGCTCCGAAGAGTCCCCGCTCTGCCCCGAGTTGTCGGACTTGTCGCTCTCGGGCGTCGCCGACGGGGAGCTGCCGGACCCCTCGCCCCGCGAGGCGGACTCCTCGGATTCAGATGACTTGTCTGACTTGCCGGATTCGTCCTTCGAAGTCGACGACTCGTCAGAAGACGGCGACTCGGACGACGAAGGGGATGACCCGAGAGAGTCGAGCAATCCGGGTGACTCCGACGCATCAGATGATTCGGATGAGTCCTCCGAGTCGGACGACTTCTTGTCCTGCTCCAGGCCTGAGAGCAGTCCGCAGGTGCGCCAGGCGCCGACCCCCTGGTCGGCGAGGATTCTCTCGGCCACGGCTATCTGCTGGGAACGGCTGGCCAGATCGGCGCTCGGGGCGTAGTCGAGGCCGCCGTGGTTCTCCCAGTCCTCCTGCGACAACTGCAGGCCGCCGAAGTATCCGTTGCCGCTGTTCTGGCTCCAGGAGCCACCCGTCTCGCAGTCCGCGACCCGGTCCCAGGTCGTGCCGTCGGCCGCGCTCGCGCCGGTGGCTCCGAGGAGCGGGATCGCGATGGCGGACCCGGTCACCCCGGCCGCGACGAGGAGAGCCGGAGCCTGGCGGGGGCGACGGTGCCGACCGTTCCCGGAGAGCATACGGAGACCTTTCGCGAAGACAGCAGTGACCAGCGCTCCGCAGGTTTTCCCGGGTCGCACTGATGATGGGTGAACGTATAGGCAGACGATCACTTGTCACAAGTTAATGCCGCGTAGATCACGTGAAGATCACAGCCCTGACGGCGTGTCACCTTTGGATGCGGGCGTGAACTCCACCGGCAGGGTGCGCAGCCCGCGCATGATCAGGCCGCCGCGCCACCTCAGCTCGGCCGGGTCGGCCGCGAGCCTCAGGTCCGGGAGGCGGGTGAGCAGGGTGGCGAGGGCGGTCTGGCCCTCCAGGCGGGCGAGCGGGGCGCCGAGGCAGTAGTGGATGCCATGGCCGTATCCGAGGTGCTGGTTGTCGCGGCGGGCGAGGTCGAGCACGTCCGGATCGGCGAACCGCTCCGGGTCCCGGTCCGCGGCGGCCAGGACGACGAGGACCGGGTCTCCGGTCTCGATGCGCTGCCCGCCGATGGTGAGCGGCTGCGTGGCGAAGCGCCAGGTGGCGAGTTCGACGGGGCCGTCGAAGCGCAGGAGTTCCTCGACACCGGTCTCCAGGAGGCCGGTCTCCCCCGCGGCGAGGGAGGCCTGGAGCCGGGTGCGCTGCTCGGGGTGGGTGAGCAACGCGTAGGTGCCGTTGCCGATCAGGTTCACGGTCGTCTCGAAACCGGCGAACAGCAGGATGAAGGCCATGGCGGCGGCCTCGTTCTCGGTGAGGTGCTCGCCGTGGTCGGAGGCCCGGATGAGACCGGAGATGAGGTCCTCGCCGGGGGTGGGTTCGGCGGGGAGCGCCTCCCGCTTGCGGTGGATGAGGTCGGCGAGGTAGCCGCGCATCTTCTTCACGGACCGCGCCACGCCGCCCCGGGGCCCGCCCTGGTGACGGATCATCATGCCCGCCCAGTCCCGGAAGTCGTCCTGGTCCTCGCGGGGGACGCCGAGCAGGTCGCAGATGGCGTAGATGGGGAGCGGGAAGGCGAACTCGTGGATCAGGTCGGCGGACCCCCGCTCCGCGAACCCGTCGATGAGACCGTCGGTGAGCTCCTGCACCCGCTGCTCGAACTCGGCGACCCGGCGGGGCGTGAACGCCTTGGACACGAGCCGCCGCAGCCGGGTGTGGTCCGGCGGATCGATGTTGAGCAGATGCGTCATCAGCTCGGCCTTGCGCTCACCCGGGATACCCGTCTTGCCCTTGGCGTGCGCGGGTTCGCGGTGATGCGCCGGGTTCTTGGAGAGCCGGTTGTCGGCGAGGGTCTGCTTGGCGTCGGCGTACCGCGTGACCAGCCAGGCCTCCACACCGCTGGGCAGCTTGGTCCGGTGCACGGGGGCGTGCTCGCGGAGCCAGGCGTAGGCGGGGTAGGGGTTGCTCGCGAACTCCCAGGTGAAGAGGTCGGGAGCGGCGGCGGGCGGGCTGGGCCGGTGCTGGTCGGTCACTCCTCGACCGTATCCGGCCTTCCGGGGCCGCCCTGCCTCGGTCCGCTCAGCCCTCGGTCTCCCTGATCGCGTCCCGGTAGGCGCGGGCCGCCGCTCTCAGGGCCGCCTCCGGGTCCACGCCCTCCGACTCGGCGCGGACCGCCAGGGCGAGGAGGTCGTAGCCGATGCCTTCGACGGGTGGGAGGGGTATGTCCAGGTTCGCTGTGCGGGCCCGGGAGGCCAGCTTGGCGGCGAGGGCCAGGCCGGGCTGGCCGAGGGGGATTCCCTCGGTGACGGAGGTGCGCTGCTTCTCGACCGCCTTGGTGCGCAGCCAGTGCTCCTTGACCTCCTCGGGCGTGGTGGCCGTCTCCTCGCCGAAGACGTGCGGGTGGCGGTGGATCAGCTTGGCGACGATGCCGCCGGCGACGTCGTCGATGGAGAAGGGCGCCTCCAGGTCCTCCTCGGCTATGCGGGCGTGGAAGACGACCTGGAGGAGGACGTCACCGAGCTCCTCGCGCAGTTCGTCGCGGTCGCCCTCCTCGATCGCCTCGACGAGTTCGTACGCCTCCTCGATGCCGTACTTCGCCAGGCCCTTGTGGGTCTGGCGGGACGACCAGGGGCACTCGGCGCGGATGCGGTCCATGACCTGGACGAGGTCGAGGAGGCGGGCGCCCGGCAGGTCGTAGGAGGCGGGGAGCAGCTCCAGCTCGGGCATGTCGACGCGGCCGGTGCCGGCGAGGCGCGCCAGGCCGTCCGTGAGGGCCGGCTCGCCCTCGCCGGTCGCCACGACGACCACCGTGCGGCCCCCGGCGCAGGCGTCGACCAGCTCCTGGGCGGCCGGGGACGCCTCGTCCACCGCTATCCCCGCCTCGCGCAGGTACGGCAGCTGGGGGTGGGTGCCGTCCGCGCACAGCACCCGGTCGGCCGCGCGCAGTGCCTGCCAGGCGGGCCAGGAGAGCAGGCCGGGGGCGACGCGGTGACTGGTGGTGAGCAGGACGATGCGGCCGGGGGTGGGGGTGGTGGCGGGAGTGGCTTCGGCGCTGGTTGCGTTCACGGTTCGAAGCTATCCCACGTCGCCGACAGCCCCCGAAGTTATCCACAGGCCCCGCGGAGGAGCGCCCTACATGCCCTGCTGCGTCTGGGCCGTCGTCACGTCCCGCACCCACGGCGTCTTCGCGTCGGCGCGGCTGCTCTTCTGGACGTCCCAGGCTCCGTAACGCGGGTTGAGGTCGACGTCCAGGTCCTTGGAGGCCTCTGACAGGGCCTTCCAGAACTCGGGACGGCTGGTGTCCGTGTTGAGTTTCTCGGCGAGCTTCTGGGCCTCCAGCTGGAGGCGGAGGTTCTCTTCCAGGCGCTCCGGCGGGACGCCGTACTGCTGGAGCCAGGTCGTCTCCAGCGCCTTGGCCCCGCCGGCCTGCTCCTCCAGGCCGGACCGCATCTCCTGGATCTCCTTGCGGGTGACGGTCACCCCGGCGTTCTCGGCCGCGCGGTGCAGCACCCGGTCGAGGATCATGGTGTGCAGGGTGTCGCGGGTGAGGGTGCCGGTCCGGGCGATGGCCTGCTGGTACTGGGCGTCGTCCCGCACGGTCGCCCGCTGGGCCGCGCGTACCTCGCCGACCCGCTCCTCCAGCTGGGAGACGGTGATCCGCTGCCCGCCGACCACGGCCGCGGCGCCGGGATGCGCGTCGTTCCCGCAGGCGGTGAGGAGGGGCGCCGCGACGGCGATCGCGGCGGTGAGGACGAGCGCGGTGCGACGGCGGCGGTGCAAGGGAACCTCCTGGGGAGATTGCAACAACAGGTGCGGCGCGTAGCGCCTCCGCCAGGGGTGATGGTCGGGCGACGGGCGGGCGCACAAGGTCTTGCGTTGATCGATGTTAGGCAGTGAGCAGGCTCTGGCCAACCCATTCGACCAACGATTCACCAGGACTTCCGGCACCGCCGCGCCGTCCCCGGGCCGGTGGTCAGCCGCGGACCTGCCCCAGCCACTGCAGCGTCCGGCGGATCTCCGCGCCCAGCGGGTGGCCGGCGCCGTGCGTGCGCTCCACGTCGTGCAGCAGCCGGGCGAGGGTGTCGTGGGCGGCGCCGCGGTCACCGAGAGCGAGCAGGAGATGGCCGATGCGGCGGCGGACGTCGTGCGCGAGTTCAGGGCCGCCGGCGGCGACGTACTGGTTCTCGTAGTAGGGCAGCACCGCCCGGTACTCGGCGAGCGCGGCGGCCGGTTCGCCCAGCTGTTCGAGGCACTGGGCGGCCTCGTAGCGGAAGCGCAGGGACTGCGGGTCGGCCTGGCCGGCCTCGGCGGCCCGTTCGTCGGCGAGGCGGCGCAGCTCGGGCAGGGCGCGCCGGTACTGGCCGTCGTCGAGGAGCGTGGCCGCGTACTGCTTGCGCAGGGTGCGTACGACCGGGGAGTGCTCGCCGTGCTGTTCGGCGGCGGCGGGCAGGGTCGCGCCGAGGATGTCGACGGCCTGGGTGATGCGGCCCTCGCCGAGGAGCCGCTTGACCTCGTCGACGGCGCGGGCGATGTCCGTCTTGCCGGGCGTCTCGGTGACGGGCGTGGCGGGCGCGGGCTGGGGCGCCGGGGTGCGCGCCCGGTCCGGCCAGGGGGCGTGCGGGCGCAGGAACGGGCGGGTGGGGTCGAGAGGTGCTCCGGTGGGCGTCCCGCGCGCGGGCAGGAGCAGCTCCAGATGCTCGTACACCTCCTGCGCGGAGGCCGGCCGGTGCTGCGGGTCCTTGGCGAGGAGGCGCAGGACGAGGGCCTCCAGGGCCTCGGGGACCTCGGGGCGGGTCCGGCGCACGGGCAGCGGGGGCTCGTACAGGTGCCGGTGCAGTACGCCGAGCGCGGTGGAGCCGGCGAAGGGGACGTCGCCGCTGAGCAGTTCGTGCAGGACCACGCCGAGCGCGTACAGATCGGTGTAGGGGCCGACCGCACCGCCCATCGCCTGCTCGGGGGCCATGTAGGCGGGTGAGCCTATGGGGGTGCCGGTGTGGGTGAGGCGGGTGGTGTCCGTGTCCATGACGGAGGCGATGCCCAGGTCGAGGACGGTGACCGTGCCGTCCTGCTTCACCATCACGTTGCGCGGCTTGAGGTCGCGGTGGACGATCGGCACGGCGTGCACGGCGCTGAGCACGGCGCACAGTTGCGCGGCGACCGCGACCGCCCACTGCCACGGGTACGGGTCCTGCTCCGCGAGATGGTCCCCGAGGTCGGCCCCGTCGACGTACTGCATGACGAGGAACAGCTCCTCGCCCTCACTGCCCGCGTCGTGCACCGTGACCAGACCCGGGTGGTCGACCTGGGCGGTCACCCGGCACTCGCGCACGAAGCGGCGGCGCAGTTCCTCCGCGTCCTGTCCGGCCACCTTGTCGGGGCGCAGCAGCTTCACCGCCACGCGCCGGTCGAGCCGCTGGTCGTACCCCGTCCAGACCTGGCCCATGCCGCCCTGGCCGAGGAGCGTGGACAGCTCGTAGCGGCCGGCGACGACACGTCCCGCCGCCGCGCTCACCTGCCGCCCTCGGGGTTGCCGTCCCGGTGGCCTTCGCCCTCGTGGCGGCGCAGGTAGTCGCTGAGTTCGTCGAGTTCGGCGCGTACCTGGTCGATGCGGGCGGGGGCGGGGCGCTGCGGCGACGGCGGTACGGGGCCGGGGGGAGGGGTGTCGCCGGCGACGGGTGCGTGCGGCGGCTGCTGCTGTGGAATCGGAGTGGACGTCGGAGCGTAGGGCGGCGCGGCGGGGTGCGGATAGCCGTACGGGGTGTGCGTCGCCGTCTGCGCGTGGGGCGACGGATAGCCGGTGAACTGCCGTGGTCCGCCGTGGTGATGGCCGATGTCCACGATCAGGAAGTAGATGGAGGCGCCCAGGCCGAGCAGCAGCATCACGGCCAGCGCGATGTCGGTCCGGTAGTCGCCCTCCGGCAGTGTGCCGATCACCGCGAAGCACGCGATGGACAGCGGCAGACTCACCCAGGCCAGCGCCCAGTGGAGGCCCCGGCCGCGCAGGACGGCCACCCGGAAGAGCGGTACGCAGGCCAGCACTCCGCACGTGAGGAAACCGGCCGCGGCGAACAGCACGCGCAGGGAGATGACCGTTGCCGCGCTGCGGGGAGGCGGGGCCGCGCCGTGGCCGTACATGACTGCTCCTGGACCGGTGTAGCCGATGGGGACGGGTGTGCGAATGGCAGAGCCCGGATGGGAGTCCGAGCGTATAGCCCGACACGGACGACCCGTCACGGGTTGTACCGAACCGTTGTCGTGCTGATCACTTCGCGCCGGTCACACCTCCGCCCCCGGCCCTCACAAGGGGTGCCGCATCCACACGTTGGGCTCGACGTACACGGCGTACCCGCGCGCGGGCTCGCAGCGCACCGGCACCAGACCGCCGGGCACCTCGATGTCGCCCTCGGTGTCGAAGGGGAGCCCGGTCCAGCGGCGCCAGTGCGCCAGTGAGGCGGCCACCGTCATGGACGTGGGCGCCACGGAGTCGATCGTGGCGCCGGCCCGGGCGTGGACGCGCAGCCACGGGTCCTGGGGCAGGCCGTCGGGGCGCACGCGGCGGGCGTACTCCTCGATCGGGGTGTGCGGTTCCAGGTGCTTGGCGTTGGGGCGGACCGGGGCGACGACCTCGCTGAAGCCGTGGGCCCGGGCGTTGTCGCGCATGGCCGAGAGCATCACAGCGGACAGACCGCGGCCCTGGGCGTGCGGGGCGATGGAGACCGAGACCGCGCTGACGGTGTCCGGGCGGACACCGCGGCGCAGGTCGGAGAAGGCCCATACGAGGACCGTGTCCCAGCCGCCCGCGGGCAGTTCGCCGCGGCCCTCGGCGCCGAGCGCGAAGGGCACGCTGTAGGCGCTCGCCACGACCTCGCCCCGCTCGTCCTCGGCGAACAGCACGTACTCGGGGACTTCGGCGGCGATCCGGGGGAAGTGCGCGGCGCCCACGAGGTCCTGGATCACGAACTCCGGCCAGGTGTCCGCCATCCCGGCGACCCGCTCCGTCATGTCGGGGCGGTCGGCGAGGGTCGATATCTTCGGCTGCATGCGGTCACGCTAGGCGAGCGGGCGCCCACCCGGAATCGAATTACCCGGCGGGAACCCGGTCCGCCGCCTGGGGCGACTTGGCCTGGCGTGCGGCCACCGCCATGACGACGACAGAGGTCAGGGCGATCCCGGCGCCGGCGTAGAGCGGTGCGGTGTAGCCGAGGCCCGCCGAGATGGCCAGGCCGCCGAGCCAGGCGCCGAGGGCGTTGCCGATGTTGGACGCGGACACGTTGGCACTGGCGGCCAGCGCCGCCCCGCCGGCGACGTCGGTGACGCGGGTGATCATGCCGGGCACACTGGCGAACCCGGTCACCCCCATCAGGAACACCAGGACGACGGACGCGGTGGCGCTGTGGGCCAGCAGTCCGAACAGGGCCAGGGTGAGGGTGAGTCCGAGCAGGGCCAGGATCAGGGCGCGGTCCCGGTCGCGGTCGGCCGCGCGCCCGCCGACCAGGTTGCCGACGACCAGGCCGACGCCGTACACCATCAGCAGCCAGGCGACATCCGCCGGGGCGAAGCCGCTGACCTCGGTGAACGTGTACGCGATGTAGCTGAACGCGCCGAACATGCCGCCGTAGCCCAGCGCGGTGGCCGTCAGGGTCAGCCAGACCTGCGCGGACCGGAAGGCCCGGAGCTGGTCCCGCAGGCCGCTGGGCGGTGCCGGCCCCCGCTCCCCCGCCCGGCCGGGGACGAGTGCGGCGATTCCCGCCATCGCGAGCACGCCGATCGCGGTGACCGCCCAGAACGCCGCCCGCCAGCCCCAGCGTTCACCGACCAGCGCACCGAACGGCACGCCCAGCACGTTCGCGACCGTCAGCCCCGCGAACATGACGGCCACGGCCCGGGACTTCCTCTCCGGCGCGACCAGGCTCCGCGCGACCAGCGAGCCGATCCCGAAGAACGAGCCGTGGCACAGCGCCGCCACGATCCGGCCGAGCAGCATCACCGGATAGTTCGGGGCGGCGGCGGAGAGCAGGTTCCCGATGACGAACAGCGCGACCAGGCCGACCAGGACCGGCTTCCGGGGCAGCCGTGCCGTCGCGGCGGTCAGCGCGATCGCCCCGACCGCGACACTCAGGGCGTACCCGGAGATCAGCCACCCGGCAGCCGCCTCGGACACTTCGAAACTCGACGACACCTGTGGCAGCAGGCCGGCGATCAGGAACTCGGTGAGTCCGATCCCGAAGCCGCCGAGGGCCAGGGCTATGAGTCCGGACGGCATTCTTCGCTCCCCCTTCGCTCCCCCTTCTCTGTCGTACGCACTATCGCGTGCGCACGAACCGTGCCCGCTCGCCCGCCGGAAGCAGCTCGGTCGCGTACCGCACGGTGACGCGCGGCAGTTCGGCCTGATGGCGTTCGAGGAACGTCACCAGCAGGGGCGCGTCCCGGCGGCCGATCTCGCGCAGCATCCAGCCGAGCGCCTTGTGGACCAGCGGTTCCGGATCCCGGCACAGCCCGCGCACCAGGTGGAACGTCGGCTCGAAGCGTCCCTCGCGGATCAGTGCCAGCGTGGCGACCACGGCGATCCTGCGGTCCCACCGCCACGCCGACGCGGCGAGCCGGTCCAGGATCTGCGGGGCGTCCGACGGACCGTCCACCAGCCAGGGCCCAAGCACGACATGCGCGGAGGCGTCCACCAGGTCCCAGTTGTCCACGCAGTCGGTGTGTGCCAGGTAGAAGTCGACCAGCGCCGCACGCTCCGCCCCACGCGCCTTCCGCATCCGCTCGGCGAGGACGAGGAGCCCGGCGAGCCGCTCCTCGTGGACGCGGCTGCGCAGCAGGACCTCCACGTCCTCCAGTGCCAGGTCACGGTGGGCCCGGGCCAGCCCGCGCAGCGCGGGCACGCGCACGCCGAGCAGTTCGTCGTCCTCCGGGGGACGGAGCACCCGCAGTTGCTGCACTCTGGCCCCGGGTTCCGCGAGCCCCCGGAGCTCGGTCCGCAAGGTGTCGAGCGAATCGGCCGTCATGACGAAGGACGCCAGACCCTTCACCCCCCGCACTGCCGCAGCATCATCTCCTTGTCGGCGGCCGTCACGGGCAGGTCGTACTCGAGGGAGACCTGGGCGAAGCGCACCGAGTAGGAGCAGCGGATCGTCTTGTTCGGCGGCAGCCAGGACGCGGGGCCGGAGTCGCCCTTCGAGCTGTTGGTGGGGCCGTCGACCGGGACGAGATTGAGCGGGTCGTTGGCGATGGACTCCCGCTTGTCCTTCGTCCAGCGCGCGGCGCCCATCTGCCAGTCGTACGACAGGGGCATGACGTGGTCGATCTGGACCCTCGTCGCACGGGACTTGGTCCACTCGATGTCCTTCCCGGCGTACGGGTCGTGCAGCGTCAGCGCCATGACGACGCAGTCCGACCCGGACCGAAACCGGAGGTCCTGCCCGTCGCGCTTCAGGAGGTCGTTCCGCGTGTCACAGCCGTTGCGCGAGAAGGGAACGTCGCGGGGCGCCGAGTCCATCCAGGCGTAGCCGAACTCGTCCCGTTCGTATCCCGTCCTGGGGCCGCGCCCCTTCGTCGCCACCTTCTCGATCAGGGCGCGTGCCTTCGCCCGGTCGGCGGTGGAGGTGATCGCCGCGAGCCCCGGCTTCGTGCCGTCCGGGTTGTCCAGCGGGTTCACCGCCCGGTCGTCACCGGCGGCCGCCGCTCCGGAACCGGAGGGTCCGCCGCCGTCCGCGGGCGGGGCCAGGCCCTCGCAGCCGGCCAGCGTCGAACCGGCGAACACCATCGCGACAGCCAGCGCCGCCCCGCCCCTCAGACGCGTCACCGTGCGCCCCTCCCCTGCTTGTCCGTGCCTGGTCCACGGTAGCGAGGAAGAGGTCCAGACCACACCCGTCCTAAATGGGCATACCTCGCATGTCACGCGTATCGTCGGTCCTGAATCACTTTCCGAAGGAGTTCTGCATGGGCATCTTCGACAAGTTCAAGAGCCAGGGGCGGCACAAGGGCAAGCAAGGCTCGGACGCCGCCGAACAGAAGGTCAACGAGAGGACCGGCGGCAAGTACGAGGACCAGGTCGACTCCGGGCAGCAGCGGGTGGAAGGCTCGCTCGGCATGGACCGGGACCGCGACCGGCCCGACCAGCAATAAGGCCCCTCCTCCCGCAGAGGCCGTCCGTGGGAGACGCGTACGCACCTCCCACGGACGGCTTCCGACGTTCCGGGGGCGGCTTCCCACGCGGGGCTTGACCTTGACATCGGCGTCAAGGTCGGACGATCACCGCATGACATCCCCCGATCCGAAATCCTCGGCATCCCGCGATCCGAAGACCCCGGAAGCCCCCGATCCGAAGACCGCGGCATCCTCCGATCCCAAGACCGCCCGAACCGTGCTCGTCACCGGCGCCGGCACCGGCATAGGCCGGGCCACCGCCCACACGTTCGCCGACGAGGGCGCGCACGTCGTGGCGGTGGGCCGCCGCGCGGCGCCCCTGGCCGAGACCGCCGCCCACGCCCCGTCCCGCATCAGCCCGCTCGCCGCCGACATCACGGCCGAGGACGGCCCGGAGACCATCGTCCGTACGGCGCTCGACCGGCACGGCCGTATCGATGTACTGGTGAACAACGCGGGCATCGTCAGCACCCAGTCCCTGCGCACGTACACGCGTGCCGCCGTCGAGCCACAGCTGGCGACGAATCTCCTCGCGCCCCTCCTGCTCACCCAGGCCGCGCTCCCGGCGCTGGAGGAGAGCCGCGGAGTGATCGTGAACGTGACGACAGCGGTGGGACAGCGCGGCTGGCCCGGCAACTCCCTGTACGCGGCCGGAAAGGCGGCCCTGGAGGTGCTCACGCGCAGCTGGGCGGTGGAGCTCGCCCCGCTGGGGATCCGGGTCGCCGCCGTGGCCCCGGGCGCGATCGACACCCCGATCGGTGACCACGCCGGTCACACCCCCGAGCAGCGCGCCGCGATCCGCTCGTGGCAGCTCGCCCACACACCGCTCGGCCGGGTCGGCCACCCCGCGGAGGTGGCGTGGGCGATCGCCCGACTGGCCTCGCCGCAGGCCTCGTTCATCACCGGCGTGGTACTTCCGGTGGACGGCGGCGCGCTCGTCACATGAGACTGACGCGCATGGCCGGACATCGAATGCGGATCGGCGAGCTCGCCGAGGCGGCCGGCACGAGCCCGCGCGCCCTGCGCCACTACGAGCAGGCGGGCCTCATCACCTCCGAACGGGCCGCGAACGGCTACCGCCTGTACGACGCCACCGCGGTGGTCCGCGTCCGCAACATCCGGCAGCTGCTCGACGTGGGGCTGACGCTCGACGACGTACGGGTGTTCCTGCCGTGCCTGGACGGCGATGTCATGGCCGGACCCGCCTCCGGCCGGGCCGTGCGGACCGCCGCCGAGCGCCTCGCCGTGCTGGACGCGCGCATCGCCGCGCAGGTGGCGGTGCGCGACCGGCTGGCGGCGGTCCTTCGCACTCAGGGCGTCAGGACCCCAGCACCGACGTCAGGAACTCCCCGACCCAGCCCAGCAACTCCCGCCCGACCAGCGGCTTTCCGCCGACCTTCGCGGTCTTCGGGCGCGGCACCAGCACCTGGTGCGCCGCCGGCTTGATGACCGTCCCGGGATAGAGCCGCTTGAGCCGCAGTTCCTGCGATTCGCGCAACTCCACGGGGGCGAAGCGGATGTTGTTGCCCTGGAGCACGATCTCGCCGACGCCGCACGCACGCGAGAGCATCCGCAGACCGGCGACGAGCAGCAGGTTCTCCACCGGTTCGGGCAGCTTGCCGTAGCGGTCGACGAGTTCCTCGCGGACGGCCTTGACGTCCTCCTCCGTGTTGGCGGAGGCGATGGCGCGGTACGCCTGGAGACGGAGCCGCTCGCCCGGCGCGTAGTCGTGCGGGACGTGCGCGTCGACGGGCAGCTCGATCTTGACCTCGAGCGGCGGCTCCTCCTCGATCTCGCCGGTCTCCAGCTGGCGCCGGTAGTCCGCGACGGCCTCGCCCACCATCCGTACGTACAGGTCGAATCCGACGCCCGCGATGTGGCCGGACTGCTCGCCGCCGAGGAGGTTGCCCGCGCCTCGGATCTCCAGGTCCTTCATCGCCACGTACATGCCCGCGCCCATCTCGGTGTGCTGCGCGATGGTCGCGAGCCGCTCGTGCGCGGTCTCGGTCAGCGGCTTCTCCGGCGGGTAGAGGAAGTACGCGTAACCGCGCTCGCGGCCTCGGCCCACCCGGCCGCGCAGCTGGTGCAGCTGCGAGAGCCCGAAGTTGTCGCCGCGCTCCACGATGAGCGTGTTGGCGTTGGAGATGTCGATGCCGGACTCGACGATCGTCGTGGAGACGAGTACGTCGAACTTCTTCTCCCAGAAGTCGACGACGACCTGCTCGAGCGCCTGCTCCGACATCTGGCCGTGGGCGGTGGCGATGCGCGCCTCGGGGACGATCTCGCGCAGCCGGGCAGCGGCCCGGTCGATCGACTCGACCCGGTTGTGGATGTAGAAGACCTGGCCCTCGCGCAGCAGTTCACGGCGGATGGCGGCGCCGATCTGCTTCTCCTCGTAGGGGCCTACGAAGGTCAGCACCGGGTGCCGCTCCTCGGGCGGGGTGGTGATCGTCGACATCTCCCGGATGCCCGTGACCGCCATCTCCAGGGTCCTGGGGATCGGGGTCGCGGACATCGTCAGGACGTCGACGTTCGCCCGGAGCTTCTTCAGCTGCTCCTTGTGCTCGACGCCGAAGCGCTGCTCCTCGTCGACGATGACCAGGCCCAGGTCCTTGAACTTGGTCTCCGAGGAGAACAGCCGGTGGGTGCCGATGACGATGTCGACCGAGCCCTCGCGCAGGCCCTCCAGGACCGCCTTGGCCTCGGTGTCGGTCTGGAAGCGGGAGAGCGCCTTCACGCTGACCGGGAACTGCGCGTACCGCTCGCTGAACGTCCCGAAGTGCTGCTGCACCAGCAGGGTCGTGGGCACCAGGACGGCCACCTGCTTGCCGTCCTGGACGGCCTTGAAGGCGGCCCGGACCGCGATCTCGGTCTTGCCGTAGCCGACGTCGCCGCAGATCAGCCGGTCCATCGGGACCGTCTTCTCCATGTCGTCCTTGACCTCGGCGATGGTGGTGAGCTGGTCGGGCGTCTCCGCGTAGGGGAAGGCGTCCTCCAGCTCGCGCTGCCAGGGGGTGTCCGCCCCGAAGGCGTGCCCGGGGGCCGCCATGCGCGCGCTGTACAGCTTGATGAGGTCGGCGGCGATCTCCTTGACGGCCTTCTTGGCGCGGGCCTTCGTCTTCGTCCAGTCGGCGCCGCCCAGGCGGTGCAGGGTGGGTGCCTCGCCGCCGACGTACTTGGTGATCTGCTCCAGCTGGTCGGTGGGGATGTAGAGGCGGTCGCCGGGCTGGCCGCGCTTGGCGGGCGCGTACTCGACGACCAGGTACTCGCGGGTCGCGCCCTGCACGGTGCGCTGCACCATCTCGATGTAGCGGCCCACGCCGTGCTGCTCGTGGACGATGTAGTCGCCCGGCTCCAGGGTGAGCGGGTCGATGGTCTTGCGGCGGCGGGCAGGCATCCTGGCGCCTTCGCGGCCCGCGGCCCGCTGGCCGGTCAGGTCCGTCTCGGTCAGCACCGCCAGTCCGAGGGCCGTGTCGACGAAGCCGTGCTCGATCGAGCCGCACGCCACGTGCACCAGCGACGGGGAGATCTCCGCGAGGTCGGAGTCGAGGCGGGCCGCGATGCCCTCGCCGCCCAGCACCTCGACCGTACGGGCCGCCGGGCCGTGCCCCTCGGTGACGAACACCGTGCGCCAGCCGTCGGCGAGCCAGCCCTTGGTGTCGGCGAGGGCCTTGGCGGTGTCGCCGCGGTAGGTCTCCGGGGCGTGCATGCCGAGCTTGAGGGTGTCCCCCGCCGCGTCAGCGGCAAATGTCTCCGTGAGCTCCTCGTCGGCGGCGAACGGCGACACCGACCACCACATCATGTCCAGCTCGCGGGCCCGGTCCCGGACGTCGGCGATGGACCACAGGGAGGCCGCGCCGACGTCGATGGGCGCCTCTCCGCCACCGGCGGTGGCCGCCCAGGAGGCCTGGAGGAACTCCTGCGAAGTGGCCACCAGGTCCGAGGCGCGTGTACGGACCCGCTCCGGGTCGCACACGACGGCCATGGCGCCCTTGGGCAGCACGTCGAGCAGCAGTTCCATGTCGTCGACCAGGACCGGGGCGAGGGACTCCATGCCCTCGACCGCGATCCCCTCGGCGATCTTGCCGAGCAGCTCGCCCAGCTCGGGGTGCTGTTCGGCCAGGGCACGCGCACGCGCGCGGACGTCCTCGGTGAGCAGCAGTTCGCGGCACGGCGGCGCCCACAGACCGTGCTCGGCGACTTCGAGGGAGCGCTGGTCGGCGACCTTGAAGTAGCGGATCTCCTCTACGTCGTCGCCCCAGAACTCGATGCGCAGGGGGTGTTCCTCGGTGGGCGGGAACACATCGAGGATGCCGCCGCGCACGGCGAACTCGCCGCGCTTCTCCACCAGCTCCACGCGCGCGTACGCGGCGGCCCCGAGGGCGTCGACGATCTCCTCGAGGTCGACGGTCTGCCCCGGCCGCAGGGCGACCGGCTCCAGGTCGCCGAGGCCCTTGACCTGCGGCTGGAGCACGGAGCGGACGGGGGCGACGACGACGGAGACCGGGCCGGTCTCGGGGTCGTCGGGGCGGGGGTGGGCCAGGCGGCGCAGCACGGCCAGGCGGCGGCCGACGGTGTCGCTTCGAGGGCTGAGCCGCTCGTGCGGGAGGGTCTCCCAGGAGGGGTACTCCACGACCCCCTCCGGCGGGAGGAGGGAGCGCAGGGCCGCGGCCAGGTCCTCGGCCTCGCGGCCCGTCGCCGTCACCGCCAGCACCGGGCGGCCCGTGTCCCGGGCCAGGGCGGCGACCGCGAAGGGGCGGGCGGCCGGGGGGCCGACCAGGTCGACGTGCATGCGGTTGCCGTCTGCGGCCGCGCTGATCGCTTCCGCGAGGGCGGCGTCTTGGACTACGGCGTCGAGCAGACCGTGCAGGCTCATTCGGGCTTTTCCGTCCGGCTCATTCGGGTTTTTCCGTCCAGGGTGGACATCACGACGGGCCCGACGCGCGCCGCGGGCCGGGGGTCTCCAGCGTACGACGCTGCGCGGCCGGGCGGCGGGGGCTGTGGATAACGCCCCGTCTCAGGTGCTGGGCGTCGGTGTCCTGGCCCACCAGGGGGCTCCGCCCCCTGGACCCCCGGTACCTACGCCCACCCGCCGCCCGAAGCGGTCGAGCAGGAAGCCGGGCTCGCGGGGCCGCACAGCACCCGGCGCCGGGGAGTCATGGACTCCCCGGCGCCGGTCCCCCGCAACCCCCGTGTGCGGTGGTTCTCAGTGCGACTGACTACTCCGTCGCGATCGCGTTCAGGACGTTCATCCGCCCCGCCCGGAACGCCGGGATCAGTGCCGCGAACAGTCCCACGAACGCCGAGCCGGCGAAGACGCCGATGATCGTCGGCCAGGGGATCTCCAGGATCATCAGCCCCTCCAGCTCGAGCAGCTGCTGCGCGGTGGCGCCCCAGCCCATGCCCAGGCCGAGGCCCAGGAGGGCGCCGAAGAGGGCGATGACGACGGACTCCATGCGGATCATGCGGCGCAGCTGGCGGCGGGACAGGCCGATCGCCCGCATCAGGCCGATCTCCCTGGTGCGCTCCACCACGGACAGAGCCAGGGTGTTCACGACGCCCAGGATGGCGACGATGATGGCCAGGGCCAGCAGGCCGTAGATCATGTTGAGCAGCTGGCCGATCTGGTCCTTCAGGGCTTCCTTGTAGTCGGTCTGGTCGCGCACGGTGTACTGCGGGTAGTCGTGCATGGCCGACTTCAGGGAGGTGTAGGCGGCCTCCTGCTGCCCGTCCTTGGCGCTGACGAAGAGCAGCGAGTCCAGCGGCATCTTGTCGGCCGGGACGTACTTGGCCATCGTCGAGATGGACGTGTACATCGCGCCCGCGTCGATCACGACGTCACTGCTGGTGATCGCCCGGACGGTCAGGTCGGCCGTACGGCCGTCCTTGAACGCCACCTCGACCTTGGAGCCGAGGCTGATGCCGTGGTCCTTGGCGAACTTCTCGTGGACGGACATGGAGTCGGGCTTGTAGGCGTCGGGGAGCTTGCCGGCGACCGTCTCGGTGCGCAGGTCGGTCGCGTACGAGGGGTCGGCGGCCGTGATCGCCGTGTCCTTGAGCGTCTTGCCGTCGGGGGTGGTGAAGTCGGCCTGGGTCCACTTGTACTCGGTGACCCGCTCCACGTCCGGCGCGGACTTCGCGGCCTTGACCGCCTGCGAGGTGATCAGCTGGCCGCTGTCGGACTGGATGATGAAGTCCGTGCCGACGGTCTTGTCGAGCTGGTCGGTGGCGGACGCCACCATGGAGGAGCCGACGACGGACAGGCACGCCACCAGGGCGAGGCCGATCATCAGCGCGGCGCCCGTCGCGCCGGTGCGGCGCGGGTTGCGCAGGGCGTTGCGCTCGGCCATGCGGCCCACGGGGCCGAACATGCGCAGCAGGACGGCGCCGAGGACCCGGACCACACCGCCGGCGAGCAGCGGGCCGATGACGACGAAGCCGATCAGCGACAGCACCACGCCGAGGCCGAGCCACAGCGAGCCCTCCTTGGCCTGGTCGGCCGCCGCCGCCAGATACAGGCCGAAGGCGCCGCCGCCGGTGAGGACGGTGCCGATCGCGGCGCGGATCCAGCCGGCCTTGGCGTCCGCGGGGGCGCCCGCGTCGCGCAGCGCGGCCATCGGGGAGATCTTGCCGGCGCGCCGGGCGGGCAGGTAGGCGGCCAGGACGGTGACGATCACGCCGAGGGCCAGGCCGACCACCGGGGTCGTCCAGGCCACCGTCAGGTCGCCGGTGGACAGTTCCATGCCCATCTGGCCCATGAGCTTCATCAGGCCGATCGCGAGGCCGACGCCGGCGCCGACGCCGAGCACCGAGCCGACGACGCCGAGCAGCAGCGCCTCGGCCAGCACGGAGCGGTTGACCTGCTTGCGGGAGGAGCCGATCGCCCGCATCAGGCCGATCTCCCTGGTGCGCTGGGCGACCAGCATGGAGAAGGTGTTGATGATCAGGAAGATGCCGACGAGGAAGGCGATCCCGGCGAAGCCGAGCATCGCGTACTTCATGACGTTCATGAAGCCGGCGACGCCCTTCTGGTTGGCGTCGGCGGTCTCCTTGGCGGTCTGCACCTGGAAGTCGCCGCCGAGCGCGGCCGAGACGTTCTTCTTCAGCTGCGCGTCGCTGACGCCGGCGGCCGCGGTGACGTTGACGTTGGTGTAGACGCCGCTCTCGCCGATCAGGGTCTGCTGGGCGGTCTTCGTGTCGAGGTAGAAGATCGCGGCACCGGGGTTGGTGACGGTGAAGTCGGCGATGCCGGAGATCTTCGCGGTGTGGGTGCCCGTCGCGCTGATCACGCCGATCGGGTCGCCGAGCTTCAGGCCGTGCTTGTCGGCGGTGTCGGCGTCGACCATGATCTGGTCGGCGCTCCTGGGCGCCGCACCGGAGGTGATCTTCATGGTGCGGGCTTCGTTGCCGTTCCAGCCGCCGACGATGGTCGGCGCGCCGCTGGACGGCGACAGGTTGTCCTTGTCGGCGTCGACGACGGTCACCGAGGTGGAGAACACCGCGCCCTCGGCGGACTTCACGCCCTGCGACTTGCGGACCTCGGCGAGCACGGAGGCCGGCATGACCGGCGGCTTGCCGTTGTCGGCGGTCGTCTCACCGGTGTCGGAGGCGCCCTTGGGGCTCACCGTCACATCGGAGGAGGTGGCCGCGAAGAGCTTGTCGAACGTGGTGGACATGGTGTCCGTGAAGACGAGCGTCCCGCAGACGAAGGCCACCGACAGCAGGACGGCGATCGCCGACAGCGCCATACGGCCCTTGTGCGCGAGGAAGTTGCGCATCGAGGTCTTCATGACGGTCATGACGTGCGCCCCCGGGCGTCGAAGTCCTTCATGCGGTCGAGGACGGCGTCCGCGGTCGGCTTGAACATCTCGTCGACGATCCGGCCGTCGGCGAGGTACAGGACGCGGTCCGCGTAACTGGCGGCGACCGGGTCGTGGGTGACCATCACGATGGTCTGGCCCAGCTCGTCGACGGAGCGGCGCAGGAAGCCGAGTACCTCGGCGCCGGCGCGCGAGTCGAGGTTTCCGGTCGGCTCGTCCCCGAAGATGATCTCGGGCCGGGCCGCCAGCGCCCGTGCCACGGCGACGCGCTGCTGCTGGCCGCCGGAGAGCTGGGTGGGCCGGTGCTTGAGACGGTCGGAGAGCCCGACGGTCTCCACGACCCGCCCGAGCCACTCCTTGTCCGGCTTGCGGCCGGCGATGTCCATGGGCAGCGTGATGTTCTCTATCGCGTTCAGCGTGGGCAGCAGGTTGAACGCCTGGAAGATGAACCCGATCCGGTCCCGGCGAAGCCGCGTGAGCTTCTTGTCCTTCAGGCCGGTGATCTCGGTCTCGTCGAGGTAGATCTGCCCGCCGGTGACGGTGTCGAGCCCGGCGAGGCAGTGCATGAGCGTGGACTTGCCGGACCCCGAGGGGCCCATGATCGCGGTGAACTGGCCGCGTGCGATGTCCACGTCGACGTGGTCGAGGGCGACGACCCGGGTCTCCCCGGATCCGTACGCCTTCACGACCTGCCGTGCCCTCGCGGCAACGGCCGTACGCCCGCCAGTACCCCCGTGCCTGGGAATGGTTACAGCCGATGTCACGGTATGTCTCCTATATAGGTCGGAAGTATCTCGGTCAGCAGATGGTGAAGTGCCTCAAGTCTTCCGGCGGGGAGGGGCCGGGCGCCCTGGTGCTCAGCGCAGTCTTTTCCTGTGGAAAACCCCACCCCCGCCGGTGTGTGCAGCCGCCCCCCGACGGCGTAAAGCCAGGTTAAGGACGGCCCCCCACGCGTCTCGTCCTCCGCCGGTACGAACCCTCCCCAGGTCGTAGTACGGAGGTACCCCTAGGGGCAGTCCACCGAAGGGTGGAGTCCGTCTCGGGGTCGGCTCCACCCCACGGCCCATTCAGGCTCCACCCTCCCGTTGCGTGAGGGTCAAGTGGGAAGCTGTCGGGCGGCAGATAGGTGCAAGGGGCAGGCAGGCGCGAGGGGGAGGCACCCGGGGTGGGAAGCACCAGTTCCGCGGCACGTGAGGCAGCGCCTCCCGCCGCGACCGGCCGGCGCGGAGCCGTCGTCGCCGCGCTGATGCTCTCGATGGCGCTGGCGGCGCTCGACTCCACCATCGTCTCGACCGCCGTGCCGCAGATCGTCGGGGACCTCGGCGGATTCTCCGTCTTCTCCTGGCTGTTCTCCGGCTATCTGCTGGCCGTGACCGTCACCCTGCCCGTCTACGGCAAGCTCTCCGACACCTTCGGCCGCAAACCGGTCCTCGTCGTCGGCTCGGTGGTCTTCCTGCTCGGCTCCCTGCTGTGCGCGCTGGCCTGGAACATGGAGGCGCTCATCGCCTTCCGTATCGTGCAGGGCCTGGGCGGCGGCGCGCTCCAGGGCACGGTGCAGACGCTCGCCGCCGACCTGTACCCGCTGAAGGACCGCCCCAAGATCCAGTCGAAGCTCTCCACGGTGTGGGCGGTGTCCGCGGTCGCCGGGCCGGGCCTCGGCGGGGTGCTCGCCGCGTACGCGGACTGGCGGTGGATCTTCCTGGTCAACCTGCCGATCGGCGCGGCCGCGTTGTGGCTGATCGTGCGTCATCTGCACGAGCCGGAGCGGGAAACCGTCGCCCACGCGCGCGTGGACTGGGCGGGCGCGCTCGCGGTGTTCGCCTGCGGCGGCGTCCTGCTCGCGGCCCTGGTGCAGGGCGGAGTGGCCTGGCCGTGGCTGTCGGCGCCCTCGCTCGCCCTGTTCGGTACGGGACTCGCCCTGGTCGCGGTCGTGGTGCTGGTGGAGCGGCGGGCCGCGGAGCCGATCATCCCCGGCTGGGTGTGGCGGCGCCGCACGATCACCGCGGTGAATCTGGCCCTGGGCGCGCTGGGCCTGCTGATGGTGGCGCCGACGGTGTTCCTGCCCACCTACGCCCAGGGGGTGCTGGGCCTCGCGCCCGTGGCCGCCGGATTCGTGCTCTCCGTATGGACGTTGAGCTGGCCGATATCGGCGGCCCTGAGCCAGCACGTGTACCGCAGGATCGGCTTCCGCAACACCGCGATGCTGGGCATCGGCGCGGCGGCGCTGATCCTGTTCGCGTTCCCCTTCCTCCCCTATCCGGGGCAGGCCTGGCAGCCGACCCTGCTGATGCTGCTGCTCGGCGCCGCGCTGGGCCTGTTCCAGCTGCCGCTCATCGTCGGGGTGCAGTCGACGGTGGGCTGGGCCGAGCGCGGCACGACGACCGCGTCGGTGCTGTTCTGCCGCCAGACCGGCCAGACGATCGGCGCGGCTCTCTTCGGCGCGGTCGCCAACGGGGTGCTGGCCGCGAGGCTCGGCGGGGCGAGCGACCTCGACTCGGTGACCCGGGCACTCGACGCGGGCAGCGCGCCCGAGGCGACCCGGCGGGCGATCGCCGACGCGGTGCACGCCGTCTACCTGGGCGCCTCGTGCGCGGCGGCCCTGGCGTTCCTGGTGCTGCTGTTCCTCGCGCCCCGGAAATTCCCGGTGCTCAAGGACTGACCGTCCGTATCCTCCCGCTCATGCTGACCTTGGAACCACTCCGAGCCGATCACGCGGACGCGCTGCTGGCCTTCGAGCGGGAGAACCGGGCGTACTTCGCCCGCACGGTGCCGGACCGCGGGGACGTCTTCTTCACTCCGGCGGGGTTCGCCGAACGCCACCGGGCACTGCTGGCAGAGCAGCACGCGCGCGTGTGCCGCTTCCATGTCGTCCTCGATGAGGCGGGGAACCTGATAGGCCGGGTGAACCTGATCGACGTCGCGGACGGCAGCGCCGAACTCGGCTACCGCATCGGCGAACAGGCGGCGGGCCGGGGCGTGGCGACGGCGGCCGTCGCGCAGGTGTGCCGCCTGGCCGCCGCCGACTACGGCCTGACGTCCCTCACCGCGGCCACGACACTGGACAACCCGGCCTCCATGAGGGTCCTGAGCCGCAACGGGTTCACGCGGGTGGAGAGCGCCACCGTGGACGGCCGCCCGGGAGTCCGCTACGTACGCCGGCACCTCGACGCCGCCCCCGAGAACCCCTAGGGCGCGCCCCCGACCCGTTTCCGGGTCCGGGCACTCTCGCGGGTGACGTGCGGTGACGGTCGGGGCGTGTCTGCTGGTGGCATGGACTTCAACAGGCGCACGGCGATGGCAGCGGGACCCGGAGCGGTGGCGGCGGCGAGCGGCGCCACCACCTCGGCAGGCGGCACCGCCGATTCGGCAGCGGGCACCACCGTCTCGGCGGCCACCCCCGCGACGGTGACAGTGACGGTGCAGGGCGAGGCCGCGGTGCGGACGAACATCCCCGTCCGCCGGGACCGCAGGGCGCGTTCGGCGCAGCGCTCGACGATCACAGCGAAGTGCCGGCGTCCGTGGCGCTGATCCATCTCAGGTAGCCCGCCGAGGACGCTCGAAAAGCTGAGTTAACGGCGGTAACACCCGAGGTCAAAAAGGTAAGCGCATACCGACCAATCAGTTTGGCGAAACCCTCGCGCTGCCCCGGTACTCCGAAGTAACGTGCGTGGCCGCCCGCCCCCCACCTCCCTGCGGCCCGCCGCACCGGATCCAACCCTCGCAAGGAGCACCGGGATGTCCTACGACCCGCCACCGTCCCACCCCTATCCCCCACCCGATTCCTCGCCCTCCTACAACACGTACGACACCTACCCCTGGCAGCCGCAGCAGCAGCCCGAACCCCCCGAGCGGCGCCCCCAACGCCACACCGCACTCGGACACCACAGCGACCTGCGGGTCCTGCGCACCGCCTACCGCTGGCAGCGGCGCGTGGCCACGCTCACGGCGCTCGGCTACTTCACCCTGTTCCTGATCCTGTCGGCGTTCGCACCGTCGTTCATGACGAGCACCGTCACCGACGGCCTGCCGACCGGCCTTCTGCTCGCCCTCATCCAGGTCCCCGTGACCTGGCTGGCCATCGCCCTGTACGAGCAGACGGCCCGGCGTCGCGTCGACCCGATCGCGGACCGGATACGCAAGCTGGCCGAACTGGACGCCAAGCGGGAGAGTGCACGGTGATCAGCGAGTTCAGCGGCAACGCCCAGGCGATGTCCCTGGTGGGCTTCACATCGGTGGCCACGATCACCCTGCTGCTGTGCGTGATGACGGGCCCGGACCGGGACGACCTCGACGAGTTCTACACCGGCTACAGCTCCCTGTCCCCCATGCGCAACGGCCTGGCGATCGCCGGCGACTACATCTCCGCCGCGACCGTCCTCGGCACCGGCGGCGTGATCGCCCTCTTCGGCTACGACGGCACCGTCCTGGCCCTGAGCACGGCCCTGTCGCTGATGCTGCTGATGTTCCTGCTGGCGGAACCGCTGCGCAACGCGGGCCGGTTCACCATGGGCGACGCGCTGACCCGACGGATGCCCGGACGCGGTGTGCGGATCGCGGCCTGTGCGGTGACACTGGCGGCGCTGGTGCCGCTGATGCTGGTGCAGCTGGCCGGGACAGGGCAGCTGATGGCGTTCATCCTCGGCTTCTCCGGCGAGTCGATGCAGACGGGCTGCATCATCGGCGTGGGCGCGCTGATGATCAGCTACGCGGCGATCGGCGGTATGAAGGGCACCGCCCTCATCCAGATCCTGAAGATCGTGATGCTGCTCGGCTCGGGCATGGTGATCGCGGTGCTCATCCTGAACCGGTTCGACTGGGACCCGGGAGCCCTGTTCGGCGCGGCCGCCGCCAACAGCGGCGTGGGCTCGGCGTTCCTCTCCTCCGGACTGCAGTTCGCCGGCGGCCCCAGCCCCGGCCTGGACATGATCACCTCGCAACTGACCGTGGTCCTCGGCGGTGGCGTCCTGCCGCACGTCACCATGCGCATGTACACCGCCTCCAGCGCCCGGCAGGTACGGCGTTCGATGTCCTGGGCGGTGTCGGGCGTGGCCCTGTTCGTGCTCGTCATCACGGTCATCGGCTTCGGCGCGACCGCGCTGGTCGGGCGGGAGACGATCGCGAAGGTCGACCCGCAGGGCAACACGGCCTATCTGCTGGGTTCCCAGGCGGCGTTCGGCGCGGAGGTGTCGACGGCGGAGACGTTCCTGTTCACGACCGTCACCACGGCCGTCTTCCTCACCCTGCTCGCCTCCGTCGCCGGCATGATCCTGGCCTGCGCCAACTCCCTCGCGCACGACGTGTTCGCGGCCCGGGTGCGGGAGATGTCACCGCGCCGCGAGATGACACTGGCCCGGCTCTCGGCGCTGGCGGTGGGCGCCCCGGCGATCCTGCTGGCCACGCTCGTCCAGCACCGCAGCCTGCAGCCCCTGGTGACGCTGTCGTTCTGCCTGGGCGCCTCGGCCATCGCGCCCGCGCTGGTCTACAGCCTCTTCTGGCGCCGCTACACCCGGACGGGCCTGCTCAGCACCCTCATCGGCGGCTCGCTGGCCGTCCTGCTGCTGATGCCGGGCACCAACCTGGTCTCCGGCTCCCCCGTCTCGGCCTTCCCCGACGCCGACTTCAACTGGTTCCCGTTCACCACCACGGGCCTGCTCTCCATACCCCTGGGCTTCGCTTGCGGCTGGCTGGGCACGATGGCCTCCGGCCGCCGCAAGTCGGAGGAACAACGCCACCAGTACGAGGCGGTGGAGGGCTGGATCCTCGCCGGCGCGGTACGCAGGAACCGCTGACCGGAAGCGGCACGGGTACGACGCCCCGGCGGCCTCGCGCACGAGCGGCGGCCGGGGCATCACCCACCCGCGCCCGGCCGGCGCCCCACCCGCGACCGTGCCGCGCGCGGGGCCGGTGTCACTCCCCCGCCGGTGCCGCCGGCCCCGCCCACGCCGCCAGGCTGGCGTGCACGCGGTCGATATGGGCCCGCACGTCCTCTCCCTGTGCCTCGTGCGCGCGCAGCAGCCGCTCCGTCTCCTCCTCGACGCGGTCCGCGTGTTCCCGGGCCTGGGCGACCAGCTCCGCGGCACGCTCCTGCGCCTCCTCCTGCCGGCTCCGGGCCGACTCCCCGGCGTCGGCGAGGGCCTGCTCCGCCTCGGACAAGGCCCGCTCGGCACGCTCCACCGCCTCGGCGTGCCGCGCGTCCAGCTCCTCCGCCCGGGCGGCCTCCTCGCGCTCCACCTCCGCCCACCGCTCGGCATGCTCCTTGTCCCGCTCGGCGAGCATCCCGGAGGTGCGCTGCCGCATCTCCCGCAGCGCGGCCAGCGCCTCACCCCGCTGCTCCTTCGCCCCGCAACGGACCGAGACACGGATCTCGTCGGCCTCCGCACTCGCCACGAGCAGCCGCTGCCGGGCCCGTTCATCGGCCTCGGCGCGTACGGCGTCGGCCTGCGCCCGCGCGGACTCGCACAGTTCGGCCGCGGAAGCCCGCGCCTCCTCGACGATGCGCCGTGCCTCCTCCCGCGCCCTGTCCCGAACGGCCTCGGCCTCCTCCCGGCCGAGTTCGAAGAGCCGCCGCGCCCCCTCCCCGAGCGACGCGTAGTCCTGCGGCGCGAGCCCCGCCACGGTCTCCCGCAGCAGGGCCAGTTCCGCCTCCATCTGCCGGGCGAGCACCGTCAGCCGGGCGGCCCGCTCCCAGGCCGCGTCACGATTCTGGGAGACGGCCTCGGCGTACCTGTCCACCTGCTCGGGACGGTAGCCGCGCCCCCGCCCGGCCACGAAGCCGTGCGGCGACACCGACGCGCTGCTCATCCTGGAACCCCTCTCCACCTCGCCGACGCGAAGCCGCACATGAAACGGGATGATTTCGCGCACATCTTGGTGGATCAGGCAGAAGTGTTCATAACGCGACACTCCGCACAGAGGTCACGGGCCCACGACCGGACCGTACGGCCGTCAGCCCCACGTGGTGCCGACAGGCTCCTGGATGGTCGTGTTGATGCGGTTGAACATGTTCGTGAGCGAGACGGTGAGAATCAGCCCGGAGAGCTCCTTCTCGTCGAAGTGATCGGCCACCTCGTCCCACAGCACGTCAGGAACCGACTCGTCCGAGAGGTCCGCGAGCCGCGTCATGGCCTCCGTCAGCTTCAGCGCCGCCCGCTCGGCGTCCGAGAAGAACGGGGCATGACGCCAGGCCGCGACGGCACTGATCCGCTCCTCGCTCACCCCGGCCTTGCGGAGGTTGACGGTGTGCCCGTGCACACAGGCGCCACAGCCGTTGATCTGGCTGGCGCGCAGCCCGACGATCTCCGCCAGCTCCTGCGGCAGACCACCCTCCCCGATCGCCTGGAAGATGCCGCCGATGCCCTTCATCGCGCCGGTGAGGACGTACGCCGGGTTCGTCATCCGTGCCTGCATGATCTCTGCCTCCTGCGTCGGTGCGTCGCTGTCACATCACTGACGCAGCGGCACGAGGAGATGTGACAGCCGGACACGAAAAAGCCGGGCCCGGTCGTACGACCGACCGGGCCCGGCTTCTCTTTCCGCACGTCAGCGGCGGTGTGTCACAGCAGTCCGTCCCACATCTGCTCCAGCAGCACCGACCACCAGCTCTCCGGCGACCCCAGCGCCGCCGGGTCGAGCGCGGCCAGCTGGGCCTGGAAGTCGACGGTCCAGCGGCCCGCCTGCTCCTGGTTCAGCCCGAACCGCAGCCGCCACATCCGCCCGAGCAGCGCCAGACAGCGCGCGAACTCCGGCAGCCCCGTGTTCACGAACTGCGGCGGCACGGGCGCCCCGCCCGGCCCCGCCTCCACCGGCACGGCGACGATGTTGGCCGTGCCGTACTGCACGCAGATCGCCTTGCCGAAGTCGCTGCCCATCACCAGATAGGAACCCGCGTCCGAGGCCGGCTGCACACCGCGCTCGGCCGCCAGCTCCGCCAGCGTCGGAACGGGCCGGCCCGGCTGCGCCTGCGCCCAGAAGAACGGGCCCATGTCCATCGGCAGACCGGCCGCCACCAGCGTGTGCGCCACGACCGGCGGCACCCCCTGACGGGACACCGCCGCCTGCTCGAACCGGAACACCCCCGGCCCGAACGCGGCCCCCAGCTCCTGCGCGACGGCCTCCGGCGGAACCGGCGGCGCCGCCTGCACCGGCGGCAGCGGAGCACGCACCGGCGCCGGACGCGCCGGGCCGTCCGCCACCTGGTGCAACTCGCCCTGGTGGGCCAGCAGCTGCCGCATGCCCTGCTGCCGGCTCGCGTGGTCCGTACCGTACGGCGCGATGCTCGTGATCCGCGCCTGCGGCCACTGCTCCCGGATCATCCGCGCGCAGTACGCGCCCGGCAGCTCGCACGACTCCAGCTCGGTGTGCAGCTCCAGCACCTGGTCCGGAGGCACGTTCATGGCCCGCAGCTCGTGGAAGATCTGCCACTCCGGGTGCGCCGTACCCGGCGCCGAACGCCGGATCAGCTGCTGCTCGGACCCGTCCTGCGCGCGGTAGCGCAACACGGCCTGGTAGCCGGGACCGACCGTCGGCTGCCCGGCGGGCGGCTGCGGATAGCCGTACGCCTGCGGCGGCCCGGGGACGGGCTGACCGGGCGGCGGCATCGCACCCGGCACCGCACCGGGCGGCACCGCACCCGGCACCGCGCCGGGCGGCATCGCGCCGGGCGGCATCGGCGGCGCGGCGGGGGGTGCGCCGGGAGCCTGCGGCGGCGGAGGCACACCGGGGCCGCCCGCGGGAGGCGGCGAGGCCAGCATGGTCTCGGCGTGGTGCACGGGTCCCGCGCCGGGCGGATTCGGAGCACCCGGAGGCTGAGGGGCACCCGGAGGCTGGGGGACACCAGGCACACCAGGGGGCCCTGGGGGCTGAGGCGGCTGCGGCGCACCCGGGGCCGGGCCCGGCCGACCGGGATCGGCGAACATCGTGGCGGCGTGGTGGACGCCACCCGGGGGCGTACCACCCGGGGCACCAGGAGGCTGCGGCGCCCCAGGCGCACCCGGCGGCTGCTGCGGAGGCAGCGGCGCACCCGGGGCCGTCGGAATCCCCGCCCCCGAAGAACCCCCGGCACCACCGGGACCTCCAGAACTCCCAGGCCCCGCAGGCCCCTCAGGACCAAGCGCCGACACCATCTGCGTCGGCACATACCCGCCCGCCGGAGTCCCCGGCGCGCCGGGCCCCGACGGCGGAGGCGGAGGCGTGTCGCCCGGCCGCGCACCCGGCGTACCCGGTGCGCCCGGCGGAGGCGGCGTGGTCGGACCCGTGCCCCGGCCACGCCCCGGCGGCGGAGTCGCCTTGCTCGTCGCGGCGTCGGCGATGTCCCCGGCGTTCGGCGCGAGCGGCCGCTCGGGCGCACCCGGCCCGGCCGGCGGCTGCGGATAGCCGTACGGCTGCCCACCCGGCGCGGGCGGAGGCGTACTGCCCTGCGGCACACCGGGAGCGGCACCCTGCGCGTGCGGCCCGTCCACCGGACGCCCGTCCGCCGCGGGCCCGTCCACCGCCGGCGTGACCGCGGTCCGCGGAAGCTGACTCCCGCCCGCGATCAGCGCCGTCTTGGCGTCGGACGCCGTCGCGGGCGGCGGCGTGCCGTCGTCGGCCTCGCTCAGCGGCGGCGCGAAGACCGTCGCGGGCAGCGGTACCGAACGGTCGTCACCGCCATCGCCGTTGGTGTCCGTACCGGCCCAGGGCGTCGCCCCGGCAGGCGCGGCCGGAGCCACCGGACCAGCCGGAGCGCCAGGAGCACCAGGAGCGTCCGAGTCGCTCCCCCCGGCAGCCGGCCAGGACGCGCCACTCCCGGAAGCGGAATCAGCGGCATCAGCGGCAGAACCAGAAGCGGCAGCAGCCCCCCGCCGATCCGGAATCCCCAGCTTGTCCGCCGCGTCCTGCAACCACTCCGGCGGAGTCAGCAGGAAGGACGTCTGATTCAGATCCACCCGAGCGGGCGGCGCCGGCGCCGGCTCGTCCACCGCGTCCGGACGGCCGTACTCCTCCTCGTACCGGCGGATCACCTCACCCACCGGCAGCCCGGGCCACAGCGTCGCCTCACCACTGTCCCGGGCGATCACCAGCCGCTGCGCGCCCCCGTCCGAACGCGGCCCGTCCGCACGGTCCTCGGCCCACACCACGAACCCGAGGTCGAACTCCCGCACCCGCACCTCACGATGCTGGTACGACGGCAGGTCGCCGTTGATCCACTCTTCCGCGCGCTCCTGCGCCTGAGCGAAGGTCACCATCGCCGAAGTCACTCCCCCACAGCCGAGGACGACACCGCACCCACCGGCACCACACGCGCGAACCCGCCGTCCACCATCAGGTTCGCCACCGTCTCCAACTCCGGCGGATTGCCCGCCAGCCGCGACAGGAAGACGTCGAAGTCGTCCCCGCACGGCAGCAGCAACCGCTCCACCCGCTCCGCCGGCGGCGTCGAGGGATCCACGTCCCGCGCGTCGTCGTACGAGCAGAACCACACCGAGCCGATCCGCTCGCCCTTCACCTTCACGGCGAGCAGCCCGCCCTGGACGAAGGAGACGCCCAGGTAGTCCTTGGTCAGATGGTCCCGCAGACACTTGTTGACGTACACCAGGTCATTGACCGCGGCCTCGTCCCGCACCGTGAAGAACGGCTGGTCGACCAGCAGCCCCAGCTCCGCGTCGAGCGCGGCACCCACCGGCGCGCAACCGCCCGCCGCCTTCAGGAACGACCGGTAGGCGCCCGGCAGCCGGTAGCCGAGGTCCTCCTCGACACCCTGCACCTGCGACTCCGTCACGGCCACACCCGACTTCGGCAGCCCGAAGTGCGCCGGACGCGTCTCCTGGAGCGGCCGCGTGCCCCGCTTGCCATGGTCCACACCCGACGTGGCCACACCGCCGTGATGCCGCAGCAGCGCCTTCACCTCGACCGGGACCAGCTCGAGCCGCCGCGAGGCGACCGCGTGGTGCCACGTCCAGCCGTGCGGCGTCGCCACCGCCGGCACCGTGTCCCACAACTCGTGCCCGGACGCCGACAGCGCGCTGTTCGCCGACACGTAGTCCGTCAGCCGCAACTCGTCGACACCGAAACCCTCCGGCGGCTCCGCGATCTCCGCGACCGCGCGCGCGTAGGGCGAGAAGTCGGGGTAGCCACGCTCGTCGACCCGTACCCCTCTCGGGTGACGGGCCGCCCGGACCGGGTCCGGGAAATGCACGACCTGCCCGGCGTAGGCCGCGTTCGGCGGCGCGGCTTGCTGCCCGAGCCGACCTGTCGTCATGGCGGTTGCCCCCTGCGGCACTCTGTACGAACCGTATTGACCACCGTTGGCGCACTACGACCCGTATCGACTGTCACGTCTGTCTGTCACGTCTGTCTGCGCCGACCCCGCGGATCACCCTCCGGTTCACTGCATCGATCTCCGAACGGATCACCGCTTCGCCCGCGGTGCCGACAGCCTATGCGGTACGACGACACCGGTCACCGGCACCGGCCGGAGCCCCCTCCGCTTCCGTGACCAGCCGTCACCCCACCGTGACGACACACCCCGGAACGGGCGTGTCGCCGCGCCCCAGCTTCCGCACGAGCCACGGCATTTGGCAGTCTGTGACCCCCGGGGGGATGCACGGAGGGGAAGACGATCATGAACGCGACACAGACGGGACCGCACACCGGCAGGTCCGCCGACCCACGAAACGGCGACCCCCGGCACGGTGACCCCCGGCACGGCGACCCGAGAACCGGCGACCCCCGCAGCGGCGACCCCCGCATCGGCTGGAGCGCCACCGAAGCGGCCCACACCCCCGCCCTCCACCACCGCCGCGACGGCATCCTCCCCACCGTCGCCGCCGCCCTCTCCGTCCGCGGCGCCACCCTCACCGGCACCGCCGCCCGCGGCGACACACCCCCAGGCCTGCACCCCCTCGTCCAGGACTTCCTGGACACCCTCACCAGCGCCCAGCGCGACCGCTTCACCGGCCGCTGCGCCGAAACCATCCTCATCTCCCGGCACATCGCCGCGGCCGACACCGCGCGCAGCAAACGCGCCGCACGAAAACCCATGACCAACGGCGAGGCCCGCAAAGCCCTCAAACAGTCCAAACTCACCGCCCGCCACATCCGCGAGGACGGCGACCCCCTCCACGGCACCTTCGCCACCCCCTGCCGCGCCTGCACCGCCCTCAGCGCCCACTTCGGGGTCCGCATAGTCGACCCGGCATCCCAGAACGACTGACGCACCTCACACCCGCCGGCCCCAGGACCTCGACGAGACGCAGGGCAGATGCACACCGACCGCACCTCCTCCACCCGCTTCGCCGTACCCGTCGACGCCGCCCTGCGCGCCGCCGGCTGGCAACCCGGACGCTGGGACATCAAGCAGGCCGAGTACTGGGCCGACGCCCTGCGCGACCACGTCTCACCCGCCGGCCACCGGCACACCGTCTTCCCCGCCGCCGTCGAGGCCTGGGCCGAATTCGGCGGACTCCACATCGCCCCCACCGGCCCCGGCCGCCAGGTCGCCCCCGCCACCCTGCACCTCGACCCCCTGCACGGCCTCCACCTGGCCCGCACCCTCGGCGACCTCGGCCGCGCCCTCGGCACCGAGGTCTGCCCCCTGGGCGCCGAGACCGACAGCCGCTCCCTCGTCGCCATCGACACCGACGGCCGCGTCTACACCCTCGACCACACCGGCGACTGGTACCTCGGCCCCGACATCGACCAGGCCCTCTCCACCCTCATCGCCGGCACGGAACCCGTACGCCTCACAGCGAGCTGACGACACCGGGACCGAAGACCACCGGAACCGAAGACCACCGGGCCCGAGGACGACCGGAACCGGACCACCGGGCCCGAGGACGACCGGAACCGGACCACCGGGCCCTACGACGCCGGAAGCACCGCCGACACCCGGAAACCCCCCGCATCCGTCGGCCCCGACACGAACACCCCGCCCAGCGCGGACACCCGCTCCTTCATCCCCACCAGCCCGTTCCCCCCGGACGGCAACCGCGCCGACGACGCCGCCGCCTCCGGCGGCTCGTTCTCCACCTGCATCGCGATCTCCGACACCCGATGCGCCAGCCGCACATACGTCTTCGCCCCGGCCGCGTGCTTGTGGACGTTCGTCAACGCCTCCTGCACCACCCGGTACGCCGTCTGCTCGACCTCCGGCGCATACGACCGCTCGTCCCCCTCCACCGACAGATCCACCACCATCCCCGCGGCAGCCGACTGCCCGACCAGCTCCTCGATCTCCGCCAGACACGGCCCCTCGTCATCGGCGGCCCGCGAAGCCGCGGCCGCGGCGGCCGCCCCCACCGCCGCCAACGGCACCGACGCGGCCCTCTCCCGCCGCTCGTCCCCGCCACTGCGCAGCACTCCGAGCATCTCCCGCAACTCGGTCAGCGCCTGCCGCCCCATGTCCCCCACCAGCGCGGCGTTCTTCACGGCCTTCTCGGGATCCTTCCGCGCAACGGCCTGAAGGGCCGCGGCATGCACCACCATCAGACTCACCCGATGCGCGACAACGTCGTGCATCTCCCGGGCGATCCGCGTCCGCTCCTCGTTCCGGGCCCACTCGGCCCGCTCCTCCGCCCGCTCCGCGAGCAGCTGCAGCTCCCGCTCCAGATCGTCCGCGCGCTCCCGCAAGCTCTCCATCAGCCGCCGCCGGGCCCCCACATACAGCCCCAGCAGCACCGGAGGCGCCGTGAACCCCACCGACATCGTGATCGCCGCGAAGGGCACGAACCAGTCCCCGATGTCCAGGTCCCCCCGCGACATGTCCTGCCGCGTCTTCACGAACGTCACGATGAGCGTCCCCAGCAGCGACATCCCCGCCAGCGAGGCGAGAATCCGCCGCGGCACCTCACACGCGGCCAGCGTGTACAGGCCGACGACGCCCATCAGGAAGCCCATCTCGGCGGGCGTGATGGCGATCGACACCAGCACCACCGCGATCGGCCACCGCCGCCGCACGAGCAGCACGGAACCGGCCAGCAGCCCGAACACCACCCCCGCCGCCACCGGGATCCCCGCATCCCTGGCGAACGGAATCCCCTCGAACCCGCACTCCAGCGCGGACGCCACCGCCAGACTCACATCGAACACGGCACTGCGCCGCCTGGCCCACCACCACGGCCCTCCCCGGGCCGTCACATGGTCTTCCCCCGTCGCGGTCATGCCCTCCAGCCTAAAGGCGCCCCCCGCCGGTTTTCCGGTGAGTTTCCCGGACTGGCCTACACCACACTCCGTGACCGTTCAGCCGCGATACGACCCGAAATCCCTCGAACTGCTGAATCGCGCACCGTTCGAACCCGGAAGCCTCCATTCCGCCCGGACGGTATGCGTATGACACATGCCACCGGCAAATACGCCGACTTCGAGGGACTACGGGAACAGGCAGTGGCGCTACGCCGCGCGGGCCTGAGCCGACGCCAGATCCGCGACCGCCTGCACGTCGACAACAACGACATCCTCAACCGCCTCCTGGAAGGCGAACCGGCCCCGGCCTGGACCAAGCGCCCGAACGCCAAGGACGACCTGAGGGAGAAGGCCAGGGAACTCCGACTCCAGGGCTGGACGTACGACCAGATCCAGGTGGAGTTGGGGTGCTCGAAGAGTTCGATCTCGCTGTGGGTGCGGGATCTGCCGAAGCCTGAGCGCAAGCGCTCAACCGCGGAAGCTTCGGCTATCGCGAGGCGGGGCTGGGAAGTCACACTGCAACGACGCGAGGAGGAACGGCAGCACACGAAGGCGGTCGCGCAGCAAGGAGTCGGCGACCTGACCGACCGGGAAGTATTCCTGGCAGGAGTGGCCCTCTACTGGGCAGAAGGCGCCAAGGACAAGCCCTACAGCCGCCGCGAGAGGCTGCATTTCATCAACAGCGATCCGAACGTCATCAGCTTCTTCCTGCGCTGGCTGGACACACTCGGCGTAGAACGCGACCGCCTGCGTTTCCGGGTGAGCATCCACGAGTCGGCCAATGTGCAGGCGGCCGAAGAGTTCTGGGCTGGACTCGTTGGCGTGACACCAGCCACCTTCCAGAAGGCCACTCTCAAGAAGCACAACCCGAGGACGAGCCGCAAGAACACCTCGGAGGCATATCGCGGCTGCCTGATCGTCTACGTGATCAAGAGCGCCGACTTGTACCGTCGCATGGAAGGCGCCTGGTACGGCATAGTAGGAGGCGCCGCTCGGCGACCTGACTGAATGTCCGGTTTAGTCGAGATTATTCCCCCGTGGTGTAATTGGTAAGCACTGTGGCTTTTGGTGCCATCTGTCCGGGTTCGAGTCCTGGCGGGGGAGCACATGCTCAAATTCGGGCCCTGTTCGGCGACAGCCAAGTCAGGGCCCGCTCTCGTGTCGCCCACAAAACCCCCCGGTATCCTGCGGATGAAACCCCACCCCATCCACAGCCGAAGGGCATCCCGTGAGCGCCAACCGCCCGGCAGCCGTCGTCGTTCTCGCAGCGGGTGAGGGCACCCGTATGAAGTCGGCCACACCCAAGGTCCTGCACGAGCTCTGCGGCCGCAGTCTCGTCGGGCATGTGCTGGCCGCCGCGGGCGAGCTGCACCCCGAGAACCTGGTCGTCGTGGTCGGCCACGCCCGTGAGAAGGTCACCGCCCACCTCGGCGAGATCGCCCCCGCCATCCGCACCGCCGTACAGGCCGAACAGAACGGCACCGGGCACGCCGTACGGATGGGGCTCGAAACGCTCGGCGGGTCCGTCGACGGGACCGTCGTCGTCGTGTGCGGGGACACTCCCCTGCTCACCGGCGCGACCCTCGACGCCCTCGCCGCCACGCACTCCGCCGACGGCAACGCGGTGACCGTGCTGACCGCCGAGGTGCCGGACGCGACGGGCTACGGCCGGATCGTCCGCGACGACACCGGTGCCGTGACCGCGATCGTGGAGCACAAGGACGCCAGCGACGCGCAGCGGTCGATCCGCGAGATCAACTCGGGTGTGTTCGCGTTCGACGGCCAGCTGCTCGCCGACGCCCTGAAGAAGGTGCGCACGGACAACAGCCAGGGCGAGGAGTACCTGACGGACGTGCTCGGGATCCTGCGCGAGGCCGGGCACCGGGTGGGGGCCTCCGTGGCCGGCGACCACCGGGAGATCGCCGGGATCAACAACCGTGTGCAGCTCTCCGAGGCCCGCCGCATCCTCAACGACCGGCTGCTGACCGAGGCCATGCTCGCCGGTGTGACGGTCGTCGACCCGGCCACGACCTGGATCGACGTCACGGTGACCTTCGAGCAGGACGCCGTCGTGCACCCGGGCACCCAGCTGCACGGCTCGACGCATCTCGGCGAGGGCGCGGAGGTCGGGCCGAACTCGCGGCTGACCGACACCCGGGTCGGGGCGGGCGCGCGTGTGGACAACACGGTGGCCGTGAGCGCGGAGGTGGGTCCGGCCGCGTCGGTGGGGCCGTACGCGTATCTGCGTCCGGGGACGCGGCTGGGTGCCAGGGGCAAGATCGGGACGTACGTGGAGACGAAGAACGCCACGATCGGGGAGGGGACGAAGGTGCCTCATCTCTCCTATGTGGGTGACGCGACGATCGGTGAGCAGTCGAACATCGGGGCCGCGAGTGTGTTCGTGAACTACGACGGCCAGGAGAAGCACCACACGAACATCGGCTCTCACTGCCGTACGGGCTCGGACAACATGTTTGTGGCGCCTGTCACGGTGGGGGACGGTGCGTACACGGCCGCCGGGTCCGTGATCACGAAGGATGTGCCGCCCGGTTCGCTGGCCGTGGCCCGTGGTCAGCAGCGGAATATCGAGGGTTGGGTGGCTCGAAAGCGTCCGGGGAGCGCGGCCGCGAAGGCGGCGGAGGCGGCTTCCCGGGAGGCGGCCGAGGAGGGCTGACCGGAAACCGGTGCGTCAAACACGGCGTACGGTGATAAGTGCATACCCGCACCCCCACCAGTTGAGACGCCCTCTCGCGAGCCGCTGAGAGGTCTCTCGACCTGAGTTCGAAACCCCAGCTGCGACACCTCTGAGGAGACAGTGCTGTGACCGGGATCAAGACGACCGGCGAGAAGAAGTTGATGTTCTTCTCCGGCCGCGCCCACCCCGAGCTTGCCGAGGAGGTCGCCCACCAGCTGGGTGTCGGGGTTGTCCCGACGAAGGCCTTCGACTTCGCCAACGGTGAGATCTATGTGCGTTATCAGGAGTCGGCGCGTGGCGCCGACTGCTTCCTGATCCAGAGCCACACGGCTCCTATCAACAAGTGGATCATGGAGCAGTTGATCATGATCGACGCGCTGAAGCGCGCGTCGGCCCGGTCCATCACGGTCATCGTGCCGTTCTACGGTTACGCGCGGCAGGACAAGAAGCACCGCGGACGTGAACCGATTTCGGCGCGTCTGATCGCGGACATGATGAAGACGGCGGGTGCGGACCGCATTCTGACCGTCGATCTGCACACGGACCAGATCCAGGGCTTCTTCGACGGTCCGGTGGACCACCTGTTCGCGCTGCCGCTGCTGGCGGACTACGTGGGCCGGAAGGTGGACCGGGAGAAGCTGACGGTCGTGTCTCCGGACGCGGGCCGGGTGCGGGTCGCGGACCGCTGGTGCGACCGGCTGGGCGCGCCGCTGGCGATCGTGCACAAGCGGCGGGACAAGGACGTCGCGAACCAGGTCACCGTCCACGAGGTCGTGGGTGAGGTGAAGGGTCGCGTGTGTGTCCTGGTGGACGACATGATCGACACTGGTGGGACGATCTGTGCCGCTGCCGACGCGCTGTTCGCGCACGGCGCGGAGGATGTGATCGTGACGGCGACGCACGGTGTGCTGTCGGGTCCGGCGGCGGACCGGCTGAAGAACTCGCGGGTGAGTGAGTTCGTGTTCACGAACACGCTGCCGACGCCGGGTGAGCTGAGCGGGGATCTGGACAAGATCTCGGTGCTGTCGATCGCGCCGACGATCGCGAGCGCGGTGCGTGAGGTGTTCGAGGACGGTTCGGTGACGAGCCTGTTCGACGAGCAGTGAGGGCTCTCCCGGAGTTCCGGTAGATCGTTTTGGGTGCGGCCTCCCCTGCCGAGTAGACTGCTGCAGTTGCTCGGCGAGGGAGGCCGTTTCCCGTGGTGGGATGCGGTGGTCCGTTATCGACGCGCTCTTCGTAGCAGGCCGTTCGTGGCCGGGTGACCACGTCCGTTCCTACTTCGAGGAGTGACTATGTCCGAGGTGAAGATCTCCGCCGCGACGCGCACCGAGTTCGGCAAGGGTGCCGCGCGCCGTATCCGTCGTGAGTCCAAGGTTCCGGGTGTCCTGTACGGGCACGGTTCGGACCCGCTGCACGTGACGCTGCCGGGCCACGACCTGCTGATGGCGCTGCGTACGCCGAACGTCCTGATCGCGCTGGACATCGACGGCAAGACCAAGGAGCTGGCGATTCCGAAGGCCGTGCAGCGTGACCCGCTGAAGGGCTTCCTGGAGCACGTCGACCTGCTGCTGGTGAAGAAGGGCGAGCAGGTCAACGTCGACATCTACGTCCACACCGAGGGTGAGCTGGCCCCGGGTGGCTTCCTGCTGGAGCACGTGCTGAACGCGCTGCCGGTCGAGGCCGAGGCCACGCACATCCCGGAGTCCGTGACGGTCTCCATCGAGGGTCTGTCGGCCGGTGACTCGATCCTGGCCAAGGACATCACGCTGCCGAAGGGCACCACGCTGGCCGTCGAGGAGGACACCGTCGTCCTTCAGGTCCTGGCCGCGCAGGCCGAGGAGGCCGCTGCGGGTGAAGAGGCCGAGGGCGAAGAGGCCGCTGAGGCCTGATCCTCTTCGTCGTCGTTTCGTCGGCCGCTGTTCCGGTGCGGAGCAGCGGCCGACGCGTATGAAGGAGACATGGACGTGACGACCGATGCCGCCGCTCCCTGGCTGATCGTGGGGCTGGGCAATCCGGGGCCGGAGTATGCGGGGAACCGGCACAACGTGGGTTTCATGGTGGCCGATCTGCTGGCGGATCGTGTCGGGGGGAGGTTCAAGCGGGCGGGGAAGGCGCAGGCGCAGGTGATCGAGGGTCGGATCGGGCCGCCTGGGCCGGCGAATCGCCGGGTGATTCTGGCGAAGCCGATGTCGTACATGAATCTGTCGGGCGGGCCGGTGAACGCGCTGCGGGACTTCTACAAGGTGCCGGTGGCGCATGTGGTGGCGATTCATGATGAGTTGGACATCGATTACGGGACGTTGCGGCTGAAGCTGGGCGGCGGGGACAACGGCCACAACGGGTTGAAGTCGATGACGAAGGCGTTCGGGGCGGATTATCACCGGGTGCGGTTCGGGATCGGGCGGCCGCCGGGGCGGATGCCGGTGGCGGACTTCGTGCTGAAGGACTTCTCGTCGGCGGAGCGCAAGGAGCTGGACTACTTCGTGGACCGGGCGGCGGACGCGGTGGAGTGTCTGGTGATCGAGGGTCTGGAGCGGGCGCAAGGTACGTACAACTCCTGACTTGTCACCCCGGGGAGTTGACCGGCCGTATGGGTATGGCCAATGATCCCGGCCATGCCCCCCACTGCCATCGCTTCTCGCCAGAGCTCTCGTGCCGTGCTGCGGTTCGGCCGGTTCGCGGCGATGGGTACGGTCGCCGCGCTGATCCTGATCGCGGGTGTGTGGGCGTCGTGGGGTACGGCGCAGCATGTGATGCTGACGAAGGGCCGGGAGCGCGGCACGGTCGATGTGACGCGGTGCGGGCCGGATGTGTGCACGGGTGCGTTCGCGCCGTTGTCGGAGGGTGCGCAGCCGCGGCCGAGGGTGGAGCTGGAGAAGTCGGTCGCCGTGGAGAGGGGCCGGACCTACACGGTGGTCCTGAAGCCGCACAGTGATCACGCGGTGCGTTCGGGTCCGGCGGGGATTCTGTACGCGTGGATTCCGCTGGGTGGTGCGCTGTTGCTGGCGTCGGTCGTGGTGGCGGGCGGGTTGTTGCGGACGCGGGTGGCGTGGGTGCTGGCGTTGTCGGGGTTCGCGCTGCTGACGGCGGCGTTTTTCGTCGTGTGAGGTCGGTGGCCGTCGGGTGATGCGGAGGTGCCCCCGGGTTCGTATGGATACGAACCCGGGGGCACCTTCGTTGGGTGGCTCAGCCGGTGCTCAGCCGGTGTTGCGCAGGCCCGCCGCCACGCCGTTGACGGTGAGGAGCAGGGCGCGGGCGAGCAGCGGGTCGGGCTCCTGGGCGGCGCCTACGGCGTCGCGCTGCCGCTTGAGCAGGGCGACCTGGAGGTAGGAGATGGGGTCGAGGTAGGCGTCGCGGATGGCGAAGGTCTGCTTGAGGACGGGCGCGGCGTCGAGGAGTTCCTCTTCGCCGGTCACGCGCAGTACCTCACGCACGGTGAGTTCGTGTTCGGCCTTGATGGTGTCGAAGACGTGCTTGAGCTCGTCGGGGACGAGGGTGTCGACGTAGTGCTGGGCGATCCGCAGGTCGGTCTTGGCGAGGGTCATCTCGACGTTGGAGATGAAGTTGCGGAAGAAGTGCCACTGCTGGTGCATCTCGTCGAGGACGGTGTCGAGGCCGGCTTCGCGCAGGGCCTTGAGGCCGGAGCCGACGCCGAACCAGCCGGGGACGATCTGCCGGGACTGGGTCCAGCCGAACACCCAGGGGATGGCGCGCAGGCCGTCGAGGGAGACGCCGGAGCCGGGGCGGCGGGAGGGCCGGGAGCCCAGGTGCAGGTCGGCGAGCTGGTCCACCGGCGTTGACGCGAGGAAGTACGTCGGCAGGTCGGGGTCCTCGACCAGGCGGCGGTAGGCGGCGTGGGCGGCGTCGGAGACGACGTCCATCGCGGCGTCCCAGCGGGCGAGTGCCTCGTCCGACTGGCGCGGGGCGGTGTGCAGGGCGGAGGCCTGGAGGGTGGCCGCGACGGTGAGTTCGAGGTTCTCCCGGGCCAGGGACGGGATGAGGTACTTGTCGGAGATGACCTCGCCCTGTTCGGTGACCTTGATCTCGCCTTCGAGGGTGCCCCAGGGCTGGGCGAGGATGGCGTCGTGGGTGGGGCCGCCGCCGCGGCCGACGGTGCCGCCGCGGCCGTGGAAGAGGCGCAGGCGTACGCCGTAGCGGTGGGCGACGTCGCGCAGGCGGCGCTGGGCGCGGTGGATCTCCCACTGGCTGGTGGTGATGCCGCCGAACTTGGAGGAGTCGGAGTAGCCGAGCATGACCTCCTGGACGTCCCCGCGCAGGGCGACGAGGCGCCGGTAGGAGGGGTCGGAGAGCATGTCCTCGAGGATGGTGTCGGCGGCCTTGAGCTCGTCGGTGGTCTCGAGCAGCGGCACGATGCCGATCTTGGCCCAGCCGGCGTGCAGGTCGATGAGGCCGGCTTCGCGTGCGAGGACGGCGGCGGCGAAGACGTCGTCGGCGCCCTGGCACATGGAGATGATGTAGGACTCGATGACCTCGGGTCCGAAGACCTCCAGGGCGCGCTTGACGGTGCCGAAGACGCCGAAGGTCTTCTCGCCGGGTGCGTCGACGGGGGCCGGGGTGGGGGCGAGCGGCCTGCGGGACCTGAGCTCCTTGGCGAGGAGCTTGGAGCGGTAGTCGCGGGGCATGTCGGCGTAGCGCCAGGATTCCTCGCCGAGCCGGTCGAAGAGCTGGCCGAGGGCGTGGTGGTGGGCGTCGGCGTGTTCGCGGACGTCCATGGTGGCGAGCTGGAGGCCGAAGGCGGCGAGGGTGCGGATGGTGCGGGCGAGGCGGCCGTCGGCGAAGAGGCCGCCGCGGTGCTCGCGCAGGGAGCGCTGGATGATCCGCAGGTCGTCGAGGAGTTCGCTGGTGCCGAGGTAGTCGCGGCCGTCGCGGTGGGCGGTGCCCTTGGCGAGGCGCTTCTTGGTGTTCTCCAGCTTCTGCCGGATGCAGGTGGCCTTGAGCCGGTAGGGCTCTTCGGCGTTGAGGCGCTTGTAGCGGGGGCTGATCTCGGGGAGGTTCTCCAGGTCGGTCTGGAGGGAGGTCAGCAGTTCCTCGGTGGCGCCGGCGTAGCGGATGGAGTTGGAGAGGAAGCCGCGGAGTTCGTCGATGGTCTCCAGGGCGTCGTTGATGCCGTGCTCGTGCTGGAGGATCAGGACGTCCCAGGTGACCTGTGGGGTGACGTTGGGGTTGCCGTCGCGGTCGCCGCCGATCCAGGTGCCGAAGGTGAGGGGGCGGGTGTCGTCGGGGAGCTTGACCCCGGCGCGCTCCAGCTCGGCGGTGAGGTCCTCCAGGACGTCGCCGACGGCGTTGGCGTGCAGCTCGTCGAGGTAGTAGATGGCGTTGCGGGCCTCGTCGGCGGGCTCGGGGCGCACCACGCGCAGTTCGTCGGTCTGCCAGACGAGGTCGATGTTCTCGGCCAGGCGGATGTCCAGGCGGCGCCGGTCGGACTCGATGACCGGGGTCTCCAGGAGCGCGGCGATGCGCCGGAGCTTGTTGAGGACCGAGCGGCGTGCGGCCTCGGTGGGGTGGGCCGTGAAGACGGGGCGGACGTTGAGGTTGGCGACCGTCTCGCGCAGGTGTTCGGGGTCGGCGTCCTTGAGCCGGTCGGCCGTACGGGCGAGGAGTCCGCCTTCGGCGGCGCGGCGGGCGCGCAGCTCGCGGCCGCGGTGGACCTGCTCGGTGACGTTGGCCAGGTGGAAGTAGGTGGAGAAGGCGCGGACCAGCTTGGCCGCGGTGTCGAGTTCGGTGCCGCGCAGCAGCTCGGCGGCGGCCTCGCCGTCCTCACGGGTGAGGCGGCGGACCTTCTCGACGAGTTCGAGCAGCTCGGGGCCCTCTTGGCGGACGAGGGTCTCGCCGAGCAGGTCGCCCAGCCGGCGGATGTCGGCACGCAGCTCGCTGCTCGTCGTCGTGGTCTGGTCGTCGGCACTGCTCACAGGTGCGGCTCCTTGCAGTGTTGAAGCTCGTCTGGGAGGGGAACCCGGACGGCGTCTCGCGCGGCGTGCGCCGCATACGGGCCGGACATCCGGGAAGAAATCAGAGCGGACCGCGCTGTCCGACCGACTCCAGGATAGGTGTCGGCGGGGACGCGCAGGCTTTCGGGCTCTTGCCGCCGGGCGGCGCACTGCCATACTTACGAAGCCGTAGGTTACGGAACCGTAGGAAGCAGCCGTACGGGTCCCCGTGCCCCGGCTACCCCCACTTCTCCTTCCACATACCCCCCAGGGGACGCGTATGACCAGTAGTTCCGACGTGATCGAGGACGCCCCCGAGACGCCCGGTCAGGCCACCGACGCCGCCGCCCCCTCCTCCGCCACGCTGGGCGGCGAGCAGAAGCGGTCCATCGAGCAGATCACCCTTCTCCTCTTCATCATCGTCCCGTTCGTCGCGGTGCTGGCGGCCGTGCCGCTGGCCTGGGGCTGGGGCGTGAGCTGGCTGGACATCGGCCTGCTGGTGTTCTTCTACTACCTGGGCTGCCACGGCATCACGATCGGCTTCCACCGGCACTTCACGCACGGCTCCTTCAAGGCCAAGCGGCCTTTGAAGATCGCGCTGGCCATCGCCGGCTCCATGGCGGTCGAGGGGCCCCTGGTGCGCTGGGTGGCCGACCACCGCAAGCACCACAAGTTCTCCGACGCGGAGGGCGACCCGCACTCGCCGTGGCGTTTCGGTGAGACCGTCCCGGCCCTGATGAAGGGCCTGTGGTGGGCGCACATCGGATGGATGTTCGACGAGGAGCAGACGCCGCAGGAGAAGTACGCCCCGGACCTGATCAAGGACAGGACGCTCCGGACGATCTCCCGCCAGTTCATCCTGTGGGCGGCCCTGTCCCTGGCGCTCCCGCCGCTGATCGGCGGTCTGGTCACGATGTCCTGGTGGGGCGCCTTCACGGCGTTCTTCTGGGGGTCGCTCGTCCGGGTGGCCCTGCTGCACCATGTGACGTGGTCGATCAACTCGATCTGCCACGCGGTCGGCAAGCGCCCCTTCAAGTCGCGCGACCGTTCGGGCAACGTGTGGTGGCTGGCAGTGCTGTCCTGCGGCGAGTCCTGGCACAACCTGCACCACGCCGACCCCACGTCCGCGCGGCACGGGGTGATGCGCGGCCAGCTGGACTCCTCCGCGCGGCTGATCCGCTGGTTCGAGATGGCCGGCTGGGCGTACGACGTGCGCTGGCCGTCACGCTCGCGTATCGATTCGCGCCGTAACGACGGGGAAGGCGGCTCCCGGCGCGGGAAGGAGCCCGTCGAGGCGGCATGATGGTCGCTGTGGCGACCGACTCGAGCAGCACCCCCAGCAATGACAAGCCGCGGCGCGTGCGTCGCACGCGGATGACCGGTGCCGAGCGCCGCCAACAGCTGCTGGAGATCGGTCGCACGCTCTTCGCCGCGAAGGGGTTCGAGGGCACGTCGGTGGAGGAGATCGCGGCGAAGGCCGGGGTCTCCAAGCCGGTGGTGTACGAGCACTTCGGCGGCAAGGAGGGGCTGTACGCGGTGGTCGTGGACCGCGAGATGCGGTGCCTGCTGGACATGGTGACGAGTTCACTCACGGCCGGTCACCCGCGCGAACTCTGCGAACAGGCGGCCTTCGCCCTCCTCGACTACATCGAGGAGTACACGGACGGCTTCCGCATCCTGGTCCGGGACTCCCCCATCCCCCAGTCGACGGGCTCCTTCGCCTCCCTGATCTCGGACATCGCCACCCAGGTGGAGGACATCCTCGGCAAGGAGTTCAAGAGCCGCGGCTTTGACCCCAAGCTGGCCCCCCTCTACGCCCAGGCCCTGGTCGGTATGGTCGCCCTGACCGGCCAGTGGTGGCTGGACGTACGCAAGCCGAAGAAGGCCGAGGTGGCCGCGCACCTGGTGAATCTGGCCTGGCACGGCCTGGACGGCATAGAGGCGAAGCCGCATTTGATAGGGCGCCGCAAGAGCTAGTGCATGACAGAACCTGAAGAAACGAATCACTAGATTACTCTTGTGACACCATGTGGCCATGACCGAGATCCCGATCAGCGCGGCCCGTTCCCAGCTCGGCGACCTGGTCCGGCGCGCGGCCCACAGCCGCGAGACCATCGCCATCACCGACCACGGCCATGTGGCCGCGCTGCTCGTGTCTCCCCAGGTGATAGAGGATCTCGAAGACGCCCTCGCGGTCGCGGACTATCAGCGGCGCAAGGCGGAGGGCACGCTCGGCGAGGGCACCTCACACGAAGAGGTCGGGCGCATGCTGGGGCTGCGTCCGTGACCTACCGCATCATCTGGGAGCCGAACGCCACGAACGCGGCCGTGCGCTTCCTCAAGGACGACCCCGTCGGCCTTGCCGCCGTCTACGAGGCCGTCGACGCACTCGCCGAAACGCCGCGTCCTTCTGGCTCCACCCCGTATGGCTGGGACTTCCGCCGACTCCGCGTCGGCGACTACCGCGTCCTCTACGCCATCGACGACGAGGTGATCCGCATTCTCATCACCCACGTCGGCCGCACGGCCTGAACCACCCCCTCACCCCCGTTTCCGGGCCACCGCGAAAACCCGGCGGAACGGAAACGGGGTGCCGTGCGGCCCCGCCGGATAGGCCTCGCGCAGGGCGGCTCCGTACTCCGCCTGGAACTCGGTCCGCGCCTCAGGCTCATCGGCGAGTGCCGTGAGAACGGGCCTGAGCCCGGTCCCCTGCACCCAGTCCAGCACCGGATCCCCGCCCTCCAGCAGATGGACGTACGTGGTCTCCCATACGTCGGCCACGCAGCCGAGGGACGTCAGGCGCTCCAGATAGGCCTCGGGCGCGAGGACGGCGTCGGCGTGGCGCAGGACGCCGGCGAGCCGGTCGCGCCAGCGCGGGGAACCGGCGATCTCGCGCATGAGCCGGTGGCTGGGGGCGTCGAAGTTCCCGGGCACCTGGAAGGCGAAGGTGCCGGCCGGTTTCAGCCCGGCCACCCAGTCGGCGAACCGCTCGGCATGCTCCGGCACCCACTGCAGCGTGGCGTTGCTGACGATCAGGTCGTACGGCTCGGCCGGCGCCCAGGTGCGTACGTCGGCGTGGGCGAAGTCGAGACGCCCCCCGCCCTCGGTGGGGCCCTGGTGATCGACGTGGGCCTTGTCGAGCATCTCGGGCGAGTTGTCGTAGCCGGTGATCCGGGCGGCCGGCCAGCGATCAGCGAGGAACCGCGTGACGTTTCCGGGTCCGCAGCCGAGGTCGGCGATGCGGGGGGCGCCGCCGGGCGGCTCGGGGACACGGGCGAGGAGGTCGGCGAAGGGACGGGCACGGTGGCCCGCGTGGCGGAGGTACTGGGCGGGGTCCCAGGTGGGGGCGGCAGCGGGCATGAACTCCTCCAGATGTCCAGCTGGGTGACCGTCAGGAACGCGGGGCGCACACCCACCGTGACAGCCGAAATATCTCGACGTCAAGAAAATTAACGTCAAGAGACTCTACGTCGACACAACCACTACACTGATCGTCATGGAGGACGAGGTCGACCGGCTGGTCGCAGCATGGCGCCGGGAGCGCCCGGACCTCGACGTGGAACCGCTCGAGGTGCTCAGCCGTGTGAGCAGACTGGCCCGGCATCTGGACCGGGCGCGTCGGCTGGCCTTCTCGGAGCACGGCCTGGAGCCATGGGAGTTCGACGTCCTGACGGCCCTGCGCCGCGCGGGCACGCCGTATCAGCTCTCGCCGGGGCAGCTCCTCACCCAGACGCTGGTCACGTCGGGCACGATGACGAACCGCATCGACCGCCTGGCGAAGAAGGGCCTGGTGGAACGCCTCCCCGACCCCAGCGACCGCCGAGGCGTCCTGGTCCGGCTGACGGACGAGGGCAGGGACCGCGCGGACCAGGCCCTTGCGGGACTGCTGGACCAGGAGCGCGCGATCCTCGCGGAACTCTCCCGGGCCCAGCGCGGCGAACTGGCGGGGCTGCTACGCCAGCTGACCGCCCCGTTCGACAACATCCCCGGCTAGGTCGACGGGCCCGACCCCGGCCCGCCGGGCCAGGGCGACGGCGGCGAGCGTGGAGTGCACGCCCAGCTTGCCCAGCACGTTCTGCATATGGGTCCGCACGGTGTGCGGCGACAGATACAGCCGCTCGGCGACGGCCTTCCGGCCCAGCCCGGCCACCATGCACCGCAGCACTTCCCGCTCCCGCGGCGTCAGCGACTCGACCAGCCGCTCGCTCTCGGTGCGGTGCTTGCGCGCGGCGGTGAGTTCCCGCAGTACGCCGGTCAGCAGGGCGGGCGGCAGATGGGTCTCGTCGCGCAGCACCCCGCGGATGACGGTCAGCAGCCGGGACAGCGAACAGTCCTTCGCCACCCACCCCGAGGCCCCGGCCTGCAGAGCGAGCGCCGCCCGCCGCGGGTCGTCCTTCTCGGCGAGCACGACGATCCGTACGTTCGGCTGCGCGGACCGCACGCCCGTGACGAGGGAGATCCCGTCGACGAGCCCGTCCTCATTGCCTTCCTGCACCGGCACGGCCGGCCGTATGCCCGGCACCATGCCGCCCAAATCGGCGTCCACGAGCAGCACGTCGAAGCGCCGCCCCTCGGCGACCGCCCGCTCCAGGCTGCGCAGCGCGGCGGGACCGCTGCCGGCCGCGGAGACGTCGACGTCGGGCTCGGCGGCCAGGGCCGCGGCGAGTGACTCGGCGAAGATGCGATGGTCGTCGACGACCAGGACTCGGATGCGAACCACGTAACCCCCTTCCCCAGGCTCCTGAGAGCAGGGGATTCCCCATCGTCGGAACACGACACCGCACGGGTACGACGCCGGAGTGCCCGGCCTCTGCGCCTGTTCATCCGTCTCGCAGCGGCCTGACCGGGTCGCCGCCGCCGCACGGCCGCCGCCGTGCAGAAACCGCTACCCCCACCCCGGGCGTCGTACCCGGCTGACTCGCCCCCTGATCGGCGCCGGCCCCCACCGGCACTGTTCATCAGGGTACGGGCGGGGGCCGGGAGCGGAAGGTTATTTGCAGAACTGACCGTCCAGCGCGTTTATGGTGTGCCGCATGTTCCGTCTTGAGACAGAAGTCGACAAGGCCCGACGTGATCTGCTCCGCACGCGCCTGCGGGAAGCGAACACAAACGCCTCTCCGATCCTGCGAGCCCTGCGCGGAACCCCGGACGAAAGGGACGTCCCGTTGCACGTGTGGGCTGTGAACGACGCGGACGACGCGCTGGCCGGCGGCCTCGTCGGCTACACCTGGGCGACCTGGCTCCACGTCACCTACCTCTGGGTCGACGAACACCACCGCGGCACGGGTCTCGGCTCGGCCCTGCTCCACGAGGCGGAACGAATCGCCTCCAAGGACCGCGGCTGCCTCTCGTCCCGCCTGGAGACCTGGGACTTCCAGGCGCCTCGCTTCTACGAGAAGCAGGGGTACGAGGTGGTGTGCGTAATCCCGGACTATCCGCCGGGGATCACGGAGTACTCGCTGACGAAGAGGCTGGGCTGAGGACCTCTCTGCCGTCGCGGATTCGGCCGTCGATAGCGTGGGTTCGCTTGAGTTATCCCCCCACATCATCAACGGGAGACACAGTGAACCGCCCCGCTCGGCTTGTGACGGCCGCGCTCACCGCATCCGCGGCCCTGCTGCTGACGGCCTGTGGCTCGGGGGGAGGTGACGAGTCGTCCTCCGACAAGATCGCGGGAGCGGATTCGGCTGAGAAGCCGTCAGCTTCGCCGTCGGTGTCCGCGCCGGCGGATGGGATCGATCGGCCAGTGATCAAGCTGCCCAGTGACATGAAGATGGTCTTCGAGGGACAGCAGCCGGGCGACGCTACGAAGGACGCGATTCTCGCGGACAATGAGCGGGCCGAGAGCACGGTGTGGCAGGCCATGGCGTCCGGTGACATGAAGAAGTCGGGCATAGCCTTCTACTACACGGACAACGCGATGGTCGGCGTCTACGAGTACGTGAAGGGCGCAATCGACAAGAAGACCAGTTGGGCCGGCACCCTTCGTTACTTCGACCGCAATGTGACGGTGTTCGACGACAAGAGGTCGGCGGCTTTGACGTACTGCGTCGACGAGAGCAAGGCGGACCTCAAGAACCGCGAGACGAACAAGATGCAGGGCACCAAGACCACGCCCAACAGCTACGTCTTCTACAACCTCGGCGTGAAGAAGAACGATGACGGTGTCTGGCAGACGTGGGATCTCACAGAGGACCGGGGGTCGCAGAAGTGCCAGCCCTGACGCGGTGCGTGGGGGGCTCGGCGCTCACTGGTCGGCCTCGGGACTCTTCCGGCTGCCGCTGGAGTGTTCGACAAAGTCGGGACCCGGCAGAGCAACACATCCGGTGTGTCCTCCGGCCCGGCCCTGGAATCCCACGTCAGCTTCAAGGTCCCGGGCGCCAAGGCGAAGGACAGTGGTCCGGTCACCTCCACCGCCGTGGACTGGGAGCCGTCGGCCTGCTGGTATGAGCCGTACTGGAAGGCCAAGGACTTCAAGACATTCAACGAGGCCAAGTGGTCGATGTACGAGTCCGCCGGTGGCGAGCCCGAGGGCATCGCGGACGTCCAAGCGCGCTACAAGAAGGGCCACCCCTACAAGGACTTCAACGTCGACAAGAACGACGAGGGCATGTGGTGGGTGGCCGTCAAGAACCCTGAGATGAAGGACGACCCGGCAGCCAGGACCTGCACACGGGACCCCTTCTGGGTGGACAACGGCAAGACCCCCGACGTCCCCCAGGCCATCGACCCCGAGACCCTCGCCGGGCTCGCGCACCAGCGAACGGTCGTACCCCCGACCAAGATCTCCCTGGCCCCGGACGGCAAGTCGACGGTGAACGCGCCGACCTGGATCTGGCTGGACAAGGGCGCTTTCAAGCCGGTCTCGGTCACGGCGAGTCTGCCCGGTACGGGGCTGTGGGCGACCACGACCGCCAAGTCGGTGAGTCTGCACATCGATCCGGGGACGGAGGACGCGGAGAGCCTGCCGGCGTCCGGGGAGTGCGGGATCAACGACGACGGTTCGATCGGCGAGCCGTACGCCAGGGGCAAGGCGGAGCTGACGCCTCCGTGCGGGGTGCGGTACCTGCGGTCGACAGGTGACGGCTCCTACCCCCTTGAGGCGACCCTCACCTGGGAGATCTCCTGGGAAGGCTCGGGCGGAACGGGTGGCGACCTGCCCAACGGCACGTTCGCCACGACGACGGACGTGCAGGTCCAGGAGTATCAGGCCGTCGACCGCTGACAGTTCCGAGAGCGGCCCCTGCCACCTGAGTGAGGGGGGGCCGCTTTCATCGTGCTGGGTCAGCGGACCCGTCGCGCCCCCGCCGAAGGCACCGCCTCGAACACCCGCGGTGCCGTGAAGCCCGCCGCCGCGAACGCCTCCGTCACCGCCTTGGTGATGGCGTCGACGTCCGTCTCCTCCGCGAGGACGATCGCCGAGCCGCCGAAGCCGCCGCCGGTCATGCGGGCGCCCAGGGCGCCGGAGGCGAGGGCCGTGTCGACGACCAGGTCGAGTTCGGGGCAGGAGATGCGGAAGTCGTCACGGAGGGAGGCGTGTCCCTCGACGAGGATCGGGGCGATCGCGCGGGTGTCGTCGCCCGACTCCAGCAGGGACACCACCCGTTCGACGCGCTCGTTCTCCGTGACGATGTGGCGGACGAGGCGGCGGACCTCCTCCTCGTCGCCGAGGCGGGACAGCGCTGCGTCCAACTCGTCGTAGGGGACGTCCCGGAGCGCGTTGACGCCCAGCAGGGCCGCGCCCTTCTCGCAGCCCGCGCGGCGCTTGCCGTACTCGCCCTCGCTGTGGGAGTGCTTGACCTGCGTGTCGACCACGAGGAGGCGCATGCCCTCGGCCGCCAGGTCGAAGGGGATCTGCTTCTGGGAGAGGTCGCGGGTGTCGAGGAAGAGCGCGTGGCCGGCCTCGCAGCAGGCGGATGCCGTCTGGTCCATGATGCCGACGGGGGCGCCGACGTAGACGTTCTCCGCGCGCTGGCACAGGCGGGCCAGTTGCCAGCCTCGTAGACCGAGGGCGTACAAGTCGTTCAGGGCCAGCGCTACCACTACCTCCAGCGCCGCCGAGGAGGAGAGGCCCGCGCCCGAGGGGACCGTGGAGGACAGGTGGATGTCCGCGCCCGTGACCGCGTGGCCGGCCTCGCGCAGGGCCCAGACCACGCCCGCCGGGTACGCCGTCCAGTTCTTGTCCGACTCGGGGGACAGGTCGTCGAGGCGGAGCTCGGTCACGCCGCCCTCGACGTCCGCCGAGTGCAGGCGCAGGACGCCGTCCTCGCGGCGTGACACCGCCGCCACCGCCGTGTGCGGCAGGGCGAACGGCATGACGAAGCCGTCGTTGTAGTCGGTGTGCTCGCCGATGAGGTTGACGCGGCCCGGTGCCGCCCATACCCCGTGCGGTTCGGTGCCGTACAGCTCGCCGAACCGTGCGGCGACCGTCTCCGCCACAGCCTCGCTCATGCCTGTCCCCTGACTTTCCGTACGTACTAGTTGCCGCGTCGCTGCGCGAAGTCCCACGCGTCCGCGACGATTCCCGCGAGGTCCGCGCGGGACGGGTTCCAGCCCAGCTTCTCGCGGGCGGTGGCGGCCGAGGCCACCAGGACCGCCGGGTCGCCTCCCCGGCGGGGGGCGACCACTTCCGGGATCGGGTGGCCGGTCACGCTGCGGACCGTCTCGATGACCTCGCGGACCGAGAAGCCGTTGCCGTTGCCGAGGTTGCAGATGAGGTGCTCGCCGGGGGTGGCGGACCGGAGCGCCAGCAGGTGGGCTTCCGCGAGGTCCGCGACGTGGATGTAGTCGCGTACGCAGGTGCCGTCCGGCGTCGGGTAGTCGTCGCCGAAGACGGAGATCGCCTCGCGCCTGCCCTGCGCGACCTGGAGGACCAGCGGGATCAGGTGGGACTCGGGGTCGTGGCGCTCGCCGTGCTCGCCGTAGGCGCCCGCGACGTTGAAGTAGCGCAGCGAGACCGCGGCGAGGCCGTGGGCGGCCGCCTCACCCGTGATCATGTGGTCGACGGCGAGCTTCGAGGCGCCGTAGGGGTTGGTGGGGGACGTGGGCGCCGACTCGACGATCGGGACCTGCTCCGGCTCGCCGTACGTCGCGGCCGTGGAGGAGAAGACGAGCCTGGCCACGCCCGCCTCGCGCATCGCGGCCAGCAGGGCCATGGTGCCGCCGACGTTGTTGTCCCAGTACTTCTCCGGCTTCACGACGGACTCGCCGACCTGGGAGAACGCGGCGAAGTGCAGCACGCCGTCGTACGAGGAGTCCAGCCATTTGGCGGCGTCGCGGATGTCGCCCTCGACGAAGGTCGCGCCCGCCGGGACGCCCTCGCGGAAGCCGGTGGAGAGGTTGTCGAGGACGACGACCTCGTGGCCCGCCTCCAGCAGGTGCTGGGCGACCACGCTGCCGACGTAGCCCGCACCGCCTGTCACCAGGTACTTCCCGCTCATGAACTCGCTACCTCTCGCAGTCGCTCGGCCGCGCGCTCCGGCGGCACGTCGTTGATGAACACGTTCATGCCGGACTCGGAACCCGCGAGGAACTTCAGCTTGCCGGAAGTGCGGCGGATGGTGAAAAGCTCGAGGTGCAGTGCGAAGTCCTCCCGCACGATCCCGTCGAACTCCTCCAGCGCGCCGAACGGTGCCTGGTGCCAGGCCGCGATGTACGGCGTCGGAGGCTCGCCCTCACCGAAGATCCGGTCGAAGCGCCTCAAGAGTTCCAGATAAATCTTGGGGAACTCTGTGCGCGCCTCCGCGTCCAGACCGAGCAGGTCGGGCACCCGGCGCTTGGGGTAGAGGTGCACCTCGTACGGCCAGTGCGCCGCGTATGGCACGAATGCCACCCAGTGTTCACCCTCCAGGATGACCCGCTCGTCGGCGAGTTCCCCTTCCAGGATCGCGTCGAAGAGGTTCTCCCCGCCGGTCATCTCCTTGTGGGTCGCGACGGAGCGCAGCATCAGGGCGGTGCGCGGGGTGGTGAAGGGGTAGGCGTAGATCTGCCCGTGCGGGTGCTGGAGGGTCACGCCGATCTCGGCACCGCGGTTCTCGAAGCAGAAGACCTGTTCGACGGAGGGGAGATGGGACAGCTCCGACGTGCGGTCCGTCCACGCCTCCAGCACCAGGCCCGCCTGCTCCTCGGTGAGGCCGGCGAAGGAGACGTCGTGGTCGGAGGTGAAGCAGACGACCTCGCAGCGGCCCGAGTCTCCGGCCAGCGAGGGGAAGCGGTTCTCGAACACGACGACGTCGTACGACGAGTCCGGGATCTCGCTGAGCCGGTCGCCCTCGGAGGGGCACAGGGGGCATTCGTCGGCCGGGGGGTGGTAGGTGCGGCCCTGGCGGTGCGAGGCGATGGCGACGGAGTCGCCGAGCAGGGGGTCGCGGCGGATCTCGGACGTCGTGACGGTGCGGTCCAGCGGGCGGCGGTCGGTCGCGTCGCGCACGGTGTCGTCGCGCAGGTCGTAGTAGATGAGCTCGCGACCGTCGGCCAGCCGGGTCGAGGTCTTCTTCACGCCGGACTCCTCATCCTTCAAACATAACCAAACATATAAAAACATCGATCCCCCCACCCGTCAACATCACAATCCAACAAAGAGCATCACTGGGCGTGTTCAATTGCTGAACGCGGAGGCGTAGATTCCGCGAGGTATCGGTTCGCGCAACGAAGCGAGGGCTAGTGCAAACCCCCACACATCTATCGGCCGAGCTGCGACTCCCCACGAACTGGCTCGACTACACACTCCTCGGTATCTACTTCGTCGTCGTCCTCGGCATCGGCTTCGCCGCCCGCCGTTCGGTGAAGACGAGTCTCGACTTCTTCCTCTCCGGGCGTTCCCTGCCCGCCTGGGTCACCGGTCTGGCCTTCATCGCCGCCAACCTGGGCGCCACCGAGATCCTGGGCATGGCCGCCAACAGCGCGCAGTACGGCGTCTACACGACGCACTGGTACTGGATCGGCGCCATCCCGGCCATGGTCTTCCTGGGCCTGGTGATGATGCCCTTCTACTACGGCTCCAAGGTCCGCTCGGTCCCCGAGTTCCTGCTGCTGCGCTTCGACAGAGGCGCGCACCTGCTCAGCTCGATCCTCTTCGCCTTCGCCGCGATCCTCATCGCCGGCGTCAACCTCTACGCCCTGGCCATCGTCGTCGAGGCGCTGCTGGGCTGGCCGGAGTGGGTGGCGATCGTCGTCGCCGGCTTCTTCGTCCTCGCGTACATCACCCTCGGCGGCCTGTCCTCGGCGATCTACAACGAGGTCCTGCAGTTCTTCGTCATCCTCGCCGCGCTCATCCCGATCGCGGTCCTCGGCCTGAAGAAGGTGGGCGGCTGGGACGGCCTGTCCGACTCCCTCACCGCCTCCCGGGGCGCCGACTTCATGACGTCCTGGGGCGGCACGGGCATCGGCAGCGACAACCCGCTGGGCGCGAACTGGCTGACGATCGTCCTGGGCCTCGGCTTCGTGCTGTCCTTCGGCTACTGGACGACGAACTTCGCCGAGGTGCAGCGCGCCCTGTCCGCGAAGAACCTCTCGGCGGCCCAGCGCACCCCGCTCATCGCCGCGTTCCCGAAGATCTTCATCGTGTTCCTGGTGATGATCCCGGGTCTGGTGGCCGCCGTCCTGGTCCCCAAGATCGGCACCTCCGGCTCGGACCTCCAGTACAACGACGCGATCCCCTATCTCATGGCACAGCTGCTGCCGAACGGCGTGCTGGGCATCGCCGTCACCGGCCTCCTCGCGGCGTTCATGGCGGGTATGGCGGCGAACGTGTCGTCGTTCAACACGGTGTTCACCACCGACATCTGGGCGAAGTACGTCGTCCGGGGCCGCGAGGACGAGTACTACGTCCGCTTCGGCCGTCTCATCACGGCGATCGGCGTCCTCGCCTCCATCGGCACGGCGTTCCTGGCCCGCTCCTTCTCGAACATCATGGCCTACCTGCAGACCCTCTTCTCCTTCTTCAACGTGCCGATGTTCGTCGTCTTCATCATCGGCATGTTCTGGAGGCGGGCGTCGATGAAGTCGGGCTTCTGGGGACTGCTCGTGGGCACCACCGCCGCGATGGTCAACTACTTCGTCCTCTACAAGCAGGACATCGTCGACATCCCCACCGACCAGGGCGCCAACTTCGTCTCGGCGATCGCCGGGTTCGTCGCGGGCGCCGTCGTCATGGTGGCGGTGTCGCTCTTCACCGCGCCCAAGCCGGCCGAGGAACTCCAGGGCCTGGTCTACGGCACGACCTCACCCGGCATGGCGGAACCCCCGGCGCCCGGGGACGAGGCCTGGTATCGCAAGCCGGCGCTGCTCGGCTGGGGCGCGATCGTGCTGGCCGCGGCCTGCTACATCCCATTCTCGTTCTGACCGTTCCCGTTCCGACCATTCTCGTTCTCTGACCGAGGGAGGATTGACGTATGTCCGAGTTCTACTCCGACAAGGACGTGCAGCGGGAGGTCACCGAGCTGCAGGGCAAGTCGGCGACGGCCGCGCGGTTGTTCGACATCCGGCGCATCATCGGTGGGTTGTTCGTGCTGTACGGCGTGATCGTGATGATCGCGGGGTTCACGGCGTCCGACGCCGACATCGACAAGGCGGAGGGGGTCAACATCAACCTGTGGACCGGGTTGGGGATGCTGCTGCTGGGGGTGTTCTTCCTGGTGTGGCTGAAGCTGAGGCCGGCGGCGCCGGCGCCGCCCGGGGTTGAACCGGAGGACGAACTGAGGGGGTGACGGCGGGACGTCAGTGCTGGATGCACGGGTGCGAACGCCGGCCCAGAGGCCAGACCGTGTGAGAGCCGGGGGGCGGCTGAGTGCGATCCGCCCCCGCCGGCACACGGCTGGCAGGGGCGGGTCGGCGGGCCAGTCCACGGGCACGAGGACCGTCACCGAGACGTCAGGAAGCCGCTCCCAAGAGCGCGGCCGACAGCGCCTCGCCCGTCATCTCGATGATGACGGCATCGTCCTGCATACCCGCAGGGAGCTGACTGCGCTCCTCCTCGCGGCACACGATGCGGCCGGTAGTCGGATCGACGACGACCGCGCCCAGCCGGGAAACCAACTCGGCAACGATGGCGAAGACGCCCCCTGCGTGAGGGCGCTCCACCAGAAGGCCGGTTTCGTCGGCTGAGATCTCGGCTTCGCTGCCGTCGGATGCCCGGATCCAGAACCGCAGACTGCCGTCCTCGGCCACGGTGAGTCGCGGGTCCCCGACGTCGTGGGGCTCCAGAACTGCCCGCACCACGTCGAGGTCCGGCGGAACAGGTACGTCACCGCCGTCGACGAACTTATAGATCGACGGACTGTAGCCCATGACCCTCCTTTCGACGTCCGGCCACCGAGATGGCCGGACTCCGGTTTCCTCAGCCTGTTACGGGTACGGGCCTGAACACGAACTTGATGCCTTCGACGCCGTTGTCGGCAGCCCAGTGCCGAAGAGCGATCGCGGTCTTCTCGTTGTTCATGTACCACACGACGGGTACGCCCTTCGCCGCCGCCACCTGCTTCTTCATCGTGCCGGTTTCCTTCGTGGGGAACCGGAGCTTGCCCGTACTCGCGTCGATGAAGCTGTCCGCGTAGTGCAGGTTCTTGGCGTCGATGAGAGTGCCGTTCAGATAGCCGTCGAACTTGACGAACCCACTCGGCGTGGACGGATCAGGGACCTTGTAGACGAAGCCTTCCGGGACTCCGCCTGTGACCGCCCGCTGATAGGCGGCGTCGACGGCCTTCATCGATTCCGTTTCAGGGGTCCATGACCCCGGACCACCGAGTTCGATCCAGCAGCCATCGGCGGCGCTCGCCGCCGGTGCCGCGAACGTGGTGCGGGACGTCTTCTTGCACGTCTCGCCCAGTTCCCTGAGCACCTTGGTCCCGATGCCGGCGATCACGTCGTCGGTCAGACCGAGGGAGCGCAGGCCCTTCCAGGCATTCGTGAAGCCGATACCCGTCTTGAGGGAGGCGTCCAGAGCCTTCACCGCGTCGGCGGTGACCTTGAGAACCTTGCCTCCGACGAACCAGCCCGCCGCCCACGCGCAGCCGGACCAGCTACCGCTCGCGCCACCAGGAGTGATCTTCTGGCCGCATTCGATGAAGTCGCCCAGCAGGATCTTCACCGGGTCGATGCCGGAGTTGAACTCGGCCATCGAGATGGTGTGGGTGACCGTGGTCGATTCTTCCGGCAGAGTCTTCGTGTCCAGGTACACGGTGGCCTGTGCAGGGCACTTGTAGTGCGACAGATCCAGGTCTTTCGCAGTGCACAGGTACAGGTCGACGACCGCGCTGAACTTGATCTTCGCGGTGATCACGCAGTCGCCGACGTGCACGATGACGTTGCAGTTCTCCTCCTTCACCACCTCGGGATCGCCGACGGGTTGGATGCGGTCGACGATGTAGAAGACACTGCCGATCGCGACTCCGAGGTCGTCGACCGTGGTGCCCGAGGTGATCTGCTGCGCCTTGCTCGCCTCCTCGGCGCGCTCGGCTGCCTCCTGGGCCTCCTTGGCATACCTCTCCGCGTCCTTTGCCGCTTCCTCCGCCTCTGTCGCGGCGGCATCCGCGCGGTCGGCCGCTGCCCGGGCGTCCTTGGCGGCCTCTTCGGCCGCTGAAGCGGCCGTGCGGGCGGCTTCGGCGTCGAGGGCTGCCTGGTCGGCCGAATCCCGGGCGTCCTTGGCGTGGTTCTCGGCGCGGCCGGCTGCCTTGTCTGCGGCTTCTGCGTCCTCGGTGGCCTGGCGGTTGTACTCGGCGGTGCGGGCCAGGGACGCCGTCGCCTTGGACGCGGCCTTGGCGGCGTCGGCGGCGTAGCCGAGGGCTTCCTTGGCGTAGGTGCGGGCGGTCGCCGCGTGTCCGGCAGCGTTGGCCGCGTGCTGGTAGGCGGCCTTGGCGTCGCCCTTCGCCTGGTCGGCGAGGTTCTTGGCGGCTGAGGCTTCTGCCGCCGCGTTCTTGGCGTGGGCGTCGGCGACGGACTGCTGCTGTTCGGCGATCGTCTTGGACGCCTGGCCGGTGAGGACCACCAGGCCCGCTGCCGAGTCGGTGTCGATGTACGGGGAACCGAGCTGGATCGCGTCGTTGGCCGGCTTGGCGACCTGGGCGGCGGCGTTGCCGGCGTCGACGGCGGCCTGTGCGGTGACGTGCGCGAAGCCCGCGGCCTTCGCGGAGGCGACCAGGGCCTTGGCGGCTTCCTGGTTCGCTGTGTCCGCGTGGGACTTGGCCGTCTTGGCCTGCTTCTCCGCCTCGTCGGCCATCTCGACTGCCGACTTGGCCTCGGAGGAGGCATGCTCGGAGGCGTCGATGGCCTCGGCCGCGGCGCTCGTCGCGGTCTTGAGCGCGGCGTCGGACTTCAGCTTCGCGGCCTGGGCGCCGTCCGCGTGTGCGCGGGAGCGCTTGGCCGCCGCCTCGGCGCGCGTGGCTGCCGCGTCGGCGTCCGCGGCAGCCTTCGTCGCGGCGTCCGCTTCGGAACGAGACCTTGTGGCCGCTGCCTCGGCGTCGTCGGCGTGCTTGTCCGCCGCGTTGGCCGCGGTACGGGCGGCGTCGGCTGCCTCCCCGGCCTCCAGGGAGTCGGCATAGGCGCCCTTGGCATCGGCCTTGGCGCGGGCGGCGTCGGCCTTCTGCTCGGCGTCCCACGCGTCGTCCCGCTTGGCCATGGCGTTGTCACGAGCCTTGACCGCGTCGTTCTTCCTCTCGACCGCGGTGCCCTCGGCCGCCTCGGCCTTGTCCTTGGCGTCCTTGGCCTTCGTCGCCTCCGCCTCGGCGTTCTTCTTGTGCTGGGCGGCCTCGGCCTGCTTGGCCGCTGCGGTCTTCTTCTCCGCCTCGGCCGTCTTCTCCTCGGCCTCGGCGGCCAGGCGCTCGGCACGGGCCTTGGCAGCGGCCGCCTTGGCGTCGCCTTCGGCCTTCAGGGCCTCGGCGAGCTTGGCCTCCGCGGTCTCCTTGTCCTTCTTGGCGTTGTCGCGGTGCACCTTGGCAGCGTCGGCCGCTGCCTTCGCCTGGGACTCGGCCATCGCCGCCGCGGCCTTGCGGAACTCGGCCTTGGACTGCGCCGCCTGGGCCAGGGCGCGTTGCGCGATGGTCGCGCTGTCACCGGCGGAGGCGCGGGTGGCGGCCTCTGCGGTCGTGCCGGCCTTCACCATCGCTTCCAGAGCGGCAACGGCACCCTTGGTGACCTGCGCCTTCTGCTGGCCTACCAGCAGGCCCCGGCCGCGCGGGGCACCGGCCTCGTCGGCGACGGCGTACGCCGCCTTCTGCGCGATGTCCGTGGCGGTAGCGTGCTTCTGCGCCGCATCCAACTGGGCCTTGAGAACGTCGAGTTGCTTCTTCGCTCCCGCCTGCGCCGCCGTGACGCCTTTCTTGGCCTTCTCGAACTGCGCCTTGTCCGGGTAGAACTGGCTGTCCGTGCCCTTGTGGCCCTCGGGGACGATCCGGAACTTCTGCGGGTTCGTGCCGTTGCACGCCCACAGCCAGGCATCGTGGCTGTTGTCGAACTTGTTCAGGTCCAGGCACTTGTCCGTGGCGGCGTTGCGTAGCTCGCCCGCAGCGCGGACGTCGAAGTCCCACCGCTGCGCTTTGCTGTCGTTGCACGTCCAGATCTGGATCTTCGTGCCGTTGGCCGGGTTGCTGTTCTCGACGTCCAGGCACTTCTGAGAGTTGACGTTGACGAGGGCGTAGCCGTCGCCGGACGTACCCCGGAGCCGCCACTGCTGTGCGTAGGAGTCGTTGCAGGTGTAGATCTGGACCGGGGTGCCCGAGGCCGTCTTGGCGCCCTGCACGTCCAGGCACTTGCCCTTGGCCGCCTCGACCTGGATGACCGCCGAGGAGTCACCGATCCAGCCCACACCGCCGGGAGACCAGTAGTCCTGCCAACGGACCAGACGGTCGGCGACCCACGAGTGCCCCAGCATGTTCCCCAGCGCCTTCGCGCCGGAAGCGAGGGCGTTGGTGGCGTCCTTGCCGGACTTCAGGATCTGGTTGCGCTGGACCGCCTGCGAGGCGATCTCCCGCTGCCACTCCGCAGTGGCCGTGTCGGCTATGCCGCCCCAGGCCTTGTTCGGGTCGATCGGGTCCCGCCAGGCACATGACGCGTACCTGGTCTTCATGTCCTCGACCGCGATCCGGTGTTCGGCGGTACCGGGCTCCGGCGCGGTGCGGGGAAAGCCGCCGGAGGCCAGGAACAGCCGGGCGTCGTCGGCGCCCTTGCCGTTGAAGGTGTTGAACAGCCCTTGGAACGCGCGCCGTTCCTCGTACTGCCGCTGCCGCTCCCCAGGGGGCAGGTCCGGATCGTAGGGCTTGTCGCCGTAGAGCGGGGTCCCCAGGTCGGTGATGGTCTTGAGCGTCTTGTCGTCGGCCTTGGGGGTGGGGTCCTCGTAGAAGTCCCCTTCGGACTGCCAGAACCTGTCAGCGATCCACTTGGTCAGACCGGTCTGGCTGTGGAAGTCCTCCTCATCGTCCCCTGGCCCTCCAGGAGGCCAGTGGAAATCGGAGACGGTGAACCCGCCCGGGGTCTCCAGGCCGTCCAGGGGCTTCGCCCACTCGTCGCGAAGGGCGTGGACGGCATCGAGCTCCTTCTCGGCCACGTCCCTGTCCCGCTGGTACGCGACAGCCAGCGGAGTGTCCTCCCAGTACTCCCGGTCGGCCAGGACGTGCAGCTTGTCCGGCGGCTGGTTGAGCCCGTCCTGCGCGGTCGCGGCCATCGCCGGCCCACCCAGGCGCAGCACATCCGCCATCAGGCACTGGTCCTGCCGCAGCCGCTCGGCTGCCGTGTCCTCGGCCCAGTCCTCCGAGGCGCTCGCCTCGGCTGCTGCCTGCGTGCCGGTGAGCCGGTCCAGCGCGTCGGGCTGGACCGCCAGTCCGGCCAGTACGGCTACGGCCGCCGCGGACGTCACGGCAGAAGTCAGTAGACGGGATCTGCCCGGTCTGGGCATGAAGCGGGTTCTGGGCAGGAAAGGCCCCGGTCTTGGGCGCAAGAAAGCATCCCCCTCGTGGCGAAGGAAGACGTCCAGGGGCGCCCGTCAGAAAGAGCGGAGAAGATGCGCGAGGTGCCGGTTCCGCGGCATGACGGTGCGCCCTCCCCGTGGCGACGGTGTCCCCCCGGTCGCCGATTGACGCGCGACATGGCGGAGTAGTCAGCCCCGCCCGGCGCGACGATCACATTAGGCACTGACGTTCGAATGGGCTAGGGGGTTTTCTTCGAAGCGCGGGCGGCGTGGCAGGAAAGAACCCCTGGGGTCTACCGGCCTCACAGCCACAAGATCAGTGACGCACCTGGGGAATTACTGTGTTCATCTCGTGAACACGACCCCGGGTCGGTTGCCACACAGAGCCGAGATCGACCAGAAACCTACCCACGCCTCAAAGCACGCCGCATGACTTCTCTCAGGCCTCCGGCACCGTCCGCGTCACCGGCCCCGCCCGGTCCAGCAACCCCGTCCGCGCCGCCAGCGCCGCCGCCTCCAGGCGAGATCCCACTCCCAGTTTCATCAGCACCCGCTGGACATGCGTACGGGCAGTCGACGGTGCGATGCCCATGCCCGCCGCGATGAGGCGGGTGTCCTCGCCGTCGGCGACGCGGACCAGGACCTCCACCTCGCGGGGCGTCAGCATCGACAGCAACCGCTGACCCTCGTCGTCCGGTTGGGCCGCTGGATTCAGCAGCTCGCTGAACGCGCCCTGCAGAAGCTGCGGCGCCACCGCCGCCTCGCCCGCCCGGGCCTTCATGATGGCCCGCTCGACGCCCTCTATCCGCTCGTCATGCCGGACATAGCCGGCCGCCCCCGCCGCGAACGCCGCCGCGATGCCCCGTGGGCTCGGCACCGGGCCCAGCACCAGCACCGCCACCTGCGGCCGCTCGCGCTTGATCCGTACCACCGGGTCGAAGATGCCCGGCTCCGCCGGCGTGGCCGTCCCCAGCAGGCACACCTCCGGCGCCCGTGTGATCACCAGCTCCGCCGCCCCCGCGGCCGGCGCCGCCGCGGCCAGCACCCGGTGCCCCCGCAGCTTCAGCGCGGAGGCCAGCGCCTCGGCCAGCAATCGGTGGTCGTCGACCACCATGAGCCGCACTCCCATCGAGCAACCCCCCAGTCACCCCAGTCCCCCCAATGGAAGCCCCCCGGCTCCCCCGCCTTCATGCCCCCGGAAGCTACACGCTTGTTCGACGTTGCGCTCCCCTACCCGCGAGAATCGCCCCGGATCGCCGAAATTCCTCTCATTAGAGGTTGACTGAGCCAAACGCGAACGGTCCCGCCCCTGAACAGGGACGGGACCGAAAGGAACCTCGGTCGATCACTAGATGATCATCGGACGATCAGCCCGTACCGAACCCGACCGCCAGATACTCCTTGTCACCGGACGAGGGCCGCTTGCTCGCGTACACCTTGGACATGAACAGATGCCCGTCGGCGTACAGGAACTCCGAGTAGTCCGGCGACATGCTGCTCTCCACGTCACGCACCTGCTCCGACGCGGGGTTCTCCAGCAGCTTCGTCTGCTTGAAGCTGCCCCCGTCGATGCTCACGATCTGCCCGCCCTTGTCGTACGGCGGCCGCTTGTACGCGATCAGGTTGCCGCCGTCCATGCGCAGCGGCGAGATCGTGTAGCCGTCGCCCGCGTCGGCCCGCTGCCCGGTCTGCTTGCCGGTGGCGAGGTTGAACGCGACGATCTCGTTGGTCTGGCTGTACTCGCCCTTGCCGTCATGCTCCTCGGTCGGGATGTACAGCCGGTCGTTGCCCACGGCGAGCTGGTTGCAGTACTCGATGCGGGTGATGCCCTCGCAGCGCGCCGCGAACTGCTCGCCCGGCGCCGAGATGCGGGCGCGCAGCGTGCCGGTCTTGTTGTCGATGGAGAAGAAGTCCGAGATGCCGCTGCCGTCGCCCGCGGAGTCGCCGACGTCGGCGGCCACCACCAGCGGGTTGGTCGACACGACGCTGGCGTACTCGATGCCCTCGGCCATCTTGTACTCCGAGATCACCTTGCCGGACTTCGGGTCGATGGTCTGGATGTGCAACTGCCGCTGCTCGTACGAACCGCACTTGCGCACCGCGACCAGCTTCTCGCCACCGCCGTACCCGGCGTCGTAGCAGGAGTCGCTGGGCTTGGGGCTCCACAGCGGCTTGCCGGAGACGTCGAAGGCGGCGCCGCCACTGCTGCTGCCGACGGCGACGGTCCTGCCGCTGATCGTGACGTTGTCGAAACTGATCAGCTGGTCACCGGTCTTGGCCGTCTTCGTCCACAGCCTCTTGCCCGCGTCGAGATCGATCAAGGCGACCTGGCTGCACCCGTGCGAAGGGTCGGCCTTGGTCGGCATCTCGGGCTGGTAGAGGATCGCCGTCTTGTTGTCCTCGGTGACATGGCGGCTGGCCTGGCAGACGGGGCCGTCCAGCGGGATCGTCCACTGCTTGCCGCCCGTGTCGCGGTCGTAGCCGACGATCTTGGCGATGCCGCTCTTGGCGTACGTCTTGTCGGTGAGCCACGAGCCGGAGACGACGACCGTGCTGTCGTTATTCACCTCGGGCGCCGGGACCTGGAAGAGGACCCTGGCGCCGGGGTCGGACGGTGCCTTCTCCTTGCCGGAGGTGGTGCCGCCGTTGTCGTCGTCCGTACCGCCGGTGATGCCGCCGGAGCTGGCGGTGTCGTCCTTCTTGCCGTCGTCCTTGGACGAGGAGTACCAGACGCCGCCGCCGATGATCAGGGCGATCGCCACGACCGCGGCGACGATGATCGCCAGCTGCGCGTTGAACTTCTTGCCGCCGCCGGGCTGTCCCGGCTGCCCCGGCTGCCCTGGGTATCCGGGCTGCGGCTGGAGCGGCATGGTCCCCTGCGGATAGCCGTAACCGGGCTGCCCGTAAGGCGCCTGCCCCGGCTGACCCGGCTGGCCGTAAGGCCCCTGCGGTGGCTGCGGCGGCTGCCCGTACGCCCCGGGTTGCTGCGCGGGATAGCCGTAACCGGGCGGCGGCGGCCCCTGCGGAGCGGCCTGCGGCGGCTGCGGCGGCGTCTGGGGAGCCTGCGGATAGCCGTACCCCGGCTGCGGGGGCTGGTCCTGGGGCGGCCCGAAGCCTCCGCCGGACGGCGGCTGCTGGGGCGGTGGGGGCGGCGGCTGGGTCATGACGTGAGCACCTCGGAGAAGGGGAGGGAGGACGACGAGGAGGGGACGGAAGAGGGAAGAAGAGTCACTTGCCGTAGGCGAGCATCAACTTCTCCTTCGTCTCGTCGTTTCCGCTCAGCCGGGTGTTCGAGATGTAGAAGCGCCCGCCGGCCCACTCGATGTCCCTGGAGAAGAAGCCGTTCTCGATGTCCGCCGCGCCCTGCGGGTTCTGGAGCAGCTTGACCGGCTTGTGGGCGCTGCCGCCGGTCGGGATGGACACGATCTGGCCGCCCGAGTCGTACGACGGCTCGACGTAGGCGATGAGCTTTCCGCCCTCGACCCGCATCGGCAGCATGGACTCGTCCGCCGGGGACTTGACGCGCCACTTCTCCTTGCCGTTGGCGAGGTTGATCGCGACGATCTCGTTGGCGCCGGTGGTCGCCTCGGTCGGCAGGTAGAGCGTGGAGTCGTCTGCGGCGACGCCCTGGCAGCCCTGGAGGTCACGCTCGAGGATGGCCCAGCCGCACTCGGGGGCGAAGTCCTCGTCGAAGCCGACCTGCGAGCGGAACTTGCCGCCGGAGGTGAAGGTGGAGATGTTCCAGGACTTCTTCTCCTTGTTGGTGCTGTAGATGACCAACGGGCTCACGGAGTAGACGCGCGCGACCCGCCAGCCCTTGTCGAACGGCTGGGTCCACTTGACGTCGCCGGTCTTCGGGTCGAGCTCCTGGACCTCGTCGTGCTCCTTGTCACCGCCGGCGCCGCAGGAGGAGACGGAGATCAGCTTCTCGCCGCCGGCGAACGCGGCGGGGAAGCAGGCCGCGCCGTACTTCTTCTTGTCGAAGAGCTTGTCGCCGTTGGTGACGTCGTACGCCGTGCCCGACTGGGATCGGCCCACCATCAGCGTGGTGCCGGTGACGGACAGTTCGACGGAGAGCGTGGAGTCGAAGAGGGCGCCGTCGGCGACCTCCTGCTTCCAGCCCTTCTCGCCTGTGGCGAGGTCGATCTCCTGGAGCTGGTTGCACTTGGCGCGGTTGCTGCTGCCGCTCATGTAGGCGACGACGATCTTGTCTTCCGCCGTCTTCTCCGGAGTGGTCGCGCAGATCTTCTGCGGGAAGGTGATCGTGTCCCACGTCGGCTTGCCGTCGCCGACGTTGTACGCGAAGAGCTGCTTGTACGCCGCCTTCACCGCGGTCTTGTCGGTGATCCACATGCCGTCGGCGTCGGCGCCGGACTTGGGCGCGTCGGGCGCCTCCTTGTACCAGAGGACCTTGGCCTCGCCGGCCTGGCGGCCCTCGTTGAGGTTCTCCGGGTCGTCGCCGCCGTCGCCCTTGCCGTCACCGGGGTTGACCGGGTCGGAGGCGCCGGACTTGCCGTTGCTCTGCTGGGCGACCGGCTTCTTCTTCCCCTTGCCGTCGTCACCGCCGGTCACCGCCCACACGGTGCCGCCGACCACGAGCAGCGCGGCGACCGCGGCGCCGATGATCAGGGCCGGCTTGCCCTTGAACGGGTTGCCCGAGCCTCCCCCGGGCGGGGTGCCGGGCGCGCCGGGGTACTGCGGCTGGGGCGGGTAGCCGTAGCCGGGCTGGCCGTACGGTCCCGGCGGCTGGGGCTGGCCGTACGGCCCCGGCTGCTGGGGCTGGCCGTAGGGGCCGGAGTTGTACGGGCCGGGCTGGCCGTAGGGGCCCGGCTGCTGCGGAGGCTGCTGCTGGGGATAGCCGTACCCCGGCTGCGGAGGCGGCGGCGTCTGCGGCGGGCCCTGCGGGGGCGGCGGCGTCTGCGGCGGGCCCTGGGGTGGCGGCGGGGTTCCCGGTGCCCCGTAGCCACCGCCCTGCGGCGGCTGGTTCTGCGGTGCTCCGAAGCCACCGTGCGGTGGCTGACTGGGCGGCTGAGTCATCAGCGGCTCCCCCGTTCGATCACTGATTTTTAGCCACGCCCTGAGGTACACGATGAGCTCAGAGTCGCTTCATAAAGTTCTAAGACGACTCTTTCTATCACCAGGTTCCGACAGCACACCGGGCCGATCATCCCCTGTTCCCAAGGGAGGACCGGCCCGTGATGCCGCCGTTATGCGTCTTCACGCACCCTTCACGCGTCTTCGGCGAGTTCCAGCCAGCGCAGCTCCAGTTCCTCGCGCTGACCCGCCAACTCGCGCAGTTCGGCGTCCAGTTCTGCGACCTTCGCGAAGTCCGTGGCGTTTTCGGCGATTTGGGAGTGAAGCTTCGTCTCCTTCTCGGAGACCTTGTCGAGCTGCCGCTCGATCTTCTGGAGTTCCTTCTTGGCGGCGCGCTGGTCGGCGGCGCTCTTCTCCGGAGCCGCCGTCTGCGGCGCGGCGGCCGGGCCGGAAGAGGCGGCCGCGGCCTCCTCCATGCGCTTGCGCCGCTCCAGGTACTCGTCGATGCCGCGCGGCAGCATCCGCAGGGCGCCGTCACCGAGCAGGGCGAACACCCGGTCGGTGGTGCGCTCGATGAAGAACCGGTCGTGGGAGATGACGATCATCGAGCCGGGCCAGCCGTCGAGGACGTCCTCCAGCTGCGTCAGCGTCTCGATGTCGAGGTCGTTGGTGGGCTCGTCGAGGAAGAGGACGTTGGGCTCGTCCATGAGCAGCCGCAGCAGCTGGAGCCTGCGGCGCTCACCGCCGGACAGGTCGCCTACCGGCGTCCACTGCTTCTCCTTGCCGAAGCCGAACGTCTCGCAGAGCTGCCCGGCGGTCATCTCGCGGCCCTTGCCGAGGTCGACGCGCTCGCGCACCTGCTGCACGGCCTCCAGCACGCGCGTGCTCGGGTCGAGTTCGGCGACCTCCTGGGACAGGTAGGCGAGCTTGACGGTCTTGCCGACCTTGACCTGCCCGGCCACGGGCTGCGTCTCCCCGCCGCTCCGGGACGCCTCGGCCATGGCCCGCAGCAGGGAGGTCTTCCCGGCGCCGTTCACTCCGACGAGACCGATCCGGTCTCCGGGTCCGAGCTGCCAGGTGACGTGCTTGAGGAGGACCTTGGGGCCCGCCTGGACGGTGATGTCCTCCAGGTCGAACACGGTCTTGCCCAGCCGGGTGGACGCGAACTTCATCAGCTCGCTGCTGTCGCGGGGCGGCGGTACGTCCTTGATGAGCTCGTTGGCGGCCTCGACGCGGAAGCGCGGCTTGGACGTACGGGCGGGCGCCCCGCGCCGCAGCCAGGCCAGCTCCTTGCGGACGAGGTTCTGCCGCTTGACCTCCTCGGTGGCGGCGATGCGCTCGCGCTCGGCCCGGGCGAAGACGTAGTCGGAGTAGCCGCCCTCGTACTCGTAGACGGCGCCGCGCTGGACGTCCCACATGCGGGTGCACACCTGGTCGAGGAACCAGCGGTCGTGGGTGACGCAGACGAGGGCGGAGCGGCGGACCTGGAGGTGCCGGGCCAGCCAGGAGATGCCCTCGACGTCGAGGTGGTTGGTGGGCTCGTCGAGGACGAGCAGGTCCTGCTCCTCGATGAGCAGCTTGGCGAGGGCGATACGGCGCCGCTCACCGCCGGACAGCGGCCCGATGACGGTGTCCAGGCCCGCGGGGAACCCCGGCAGGTCGAGCCCGCCGAACAGGCCGGTCAGCACGTCCCTGACCTTGGCGTCGCCCGCCCACTCGTGGTCGGCCATGTCGCCGATGACCTCGTGGCGGACGGTCGCCTCGGGGTCGAGGGAGTCGTGCTGGGTGAGCACGCCGCTGCGCAGTCCGCCGGAGTGCGTGACGCGCCCGGTGTCGGCCTCCTCCTGCTTGGCGAGCATCCGGATCAGGGTGGTCTTGCCGTCGCCGTTGCGGCCGACGACGCCGATGCGGTCCCCTTCGGAGACGCCGAGGGAGACGCCGTCGAGCAGGGCACGGGTGCCGTACACCTTGCTGACGTTCTCGACATTGACCAGGTTGACGGCCATTACTCTCCTGCCCAGGGGGCTGTTCGGCATGCGGCTTGGCCGCGTGGGTCGACGTCCCAGCCTAGTCGGGCCGCGGACGGCTCCCCGCCCGCGGCCTCTCTGCCCCCACCCCCGGCGACGGCCGTGCGCCCCGGGGGCGGTGTCCCCGGGGCGCACGGCCGTGCCCGGCGTCAGCGGCGGGACGCCGCCGTGCGGATCTCGGCGAGGAGGTCGTACATGACCTGGCCGGGGCATTCGGTGTCGAAGTAGTCGCGGTGACCGCCGACCGTGTTCGTGTCCTTCTTGGTGCCGTTGACGGGGTTGGTGTAGGTGACCCTCGCCTGCGGGTCCAGGCCCTTGAACCGGGCCATGACCTTGATCAGCCGGATCAGGGACGCCTTGGCCGCGTCCGTGGGGCCCTGGTGGTCGAGGTTGCCGATCAGGGCGATGCCGAGCGCGCCGGAGTTGTAGCCCACGGAGTGGAAGCCGGTGACGAGGTCGCCGTCCGGGTTGAAGGCGGGGATGCCGTCGTCGCCGGAGTAGCGGCCCTCGTAGACCGCGCCGGCCTCGTCGATGAGGAAGTGGTAGCCGATGTCGCCCCAGTCGTTGGTGATCGCGTGGAACTCGTAGATCGCGCGTACCGTCGCGGCCGGGTCGGGGTCGTCGTTCGGCGTCGCGGTGTGGTGGACCGTGATGATCTGCAGCGGGTAGTACGTCTCGGGCGAGTTGACCGAGCCGTCCGGCTTGAACCGCTTGGACTCGTCGGCGCCCCAGGCCGCGCGCGAGAGGTAGCCGACGCCGCGCACGCGGGTCGGCTCGCTCGGCACCTGGACCGTGCGCTTCGGGCCGTCGGTGGTGTCGATCGCCAGCGAGCGCACACCGTCGATGCCGCTCGGGGCCTTCACCTCGTACGCGGTGGCGTTGCCGGCCGCGACGAGGGCCGTGCCTCCTCCCTCGACGGTCGCGCAGCCGCTCGCCAGGGTCTGCCAGTCACCGTCCGCGAGCCGGATGGCGGCGCCCGCCTCGGCGCCGGACCAGCGCACTCCGACGAACGAGGCGGCGAAGGCGGTGGTGGCCTCGCCGGTGCCGGTGGCGGACTCGGTGCGGGTGGCGGGGAACTTCTCCGGCGTCGTACCGGAATCGGCGGAGCCGGACGCGGAGTTGTCCGGCTCGCCGGATTCGGTGGCCGCGAACACCATCGGTGTGATCGCCGCTCCGGCGGCCACCGCCCCGCCTGCGGCGATCATGCCGCGACGGGACAGGGAGCGCTTTCTACGGTGATCCGGCTGGGCGGGGGTGGGGGATTCGGACACGGACGTGTCCCCTTCCAGAAGTGCGCCTGACGGTCGGTGCGCCGGGCAGGGGCATGACCGGACGCCCACCACGCAACGCTTGAAACGTCAAGCGAACTTAGCCGTCCCACGCGCCCCACGTGTACTCCGATCGCAGTACATCCGTGTGGAGATCGGGCAAAGAACGCGTACTGGTGAGTACGGCGTCACGCTCCGGTGGCCTGCACGACCCCGGCGCCCGGCGCGGGCCCGGACGCCCCGCGCACCGCGCGGCAGGTGCCGGACGACCGCAGAGCCTCGGCCACCGCCGACGCCGACTCCGGGTCGCGGACGAGGAACGCCGTGGTCGGGCCGGAGCCGGAGACCAGGGCGGCGAGGGCGCCCGCGGCACGGCCGGTGGCCAGGGTGCCGGCGAGGTCCGGGTAGAGGGACAGGGCGGCGGGCTGGAGGTCGTTGGAGACGGCGGCGGCGAGCGCGTCCGGGTCGCCCTTCGCCAGGGCCGCGAGGAGTTCCTGGGAGGCGACGGGGTCGGGGATGTCCGTGCCCTCGCCGAGCCGGTCGAACTCGCGGAACACGGCCGGGGTGGACAGGCCCCGCTCGGCCATGGCGAACACCCAGTGGAAGGCGCCGCCGACCTCCAGGGGCGTCAGCTGCTCGCCCCGCCCGATGCCGAGGGCCGCCCCGCCGACCAGGCTGAACGGCACGTCGCTGCCCAGCTCGGCGCAGATGTCGAGCAGTTCGTCACGGGAGGAGCCGGTCTCCCACAGCGCGTCGCAGGCCACCAGGGCGGCGGCGCCGTCCGCGCTGCCGCCCGCCATGCCGCCGGCGACGGGGATGTCCTTGGCGATGTGGACGTGGACGTCGGGGCCGCGGCCGTACCGCTCGGCCAGCGCGATCGCCGCCCGGGCGGCCAGGTTCGTACGGTCCAGGGGGACCAGGTCGGCGTCCGGGCCCTCGCAGGTGACGCGGAGTTCGTCGGCCGGGGTCACGGTGACCTCGTCGTAGAGGCTGACGGCGAGGAAGACGTTGGCCAGGTCGTGGAAGCCGTCGGGGCGGGCGGGGCCCACCGCCAGCTGGACGTTGACCTTGGCGGGGACGCGGACCGTGACGCTCACACGGGCTCCTTCTCCTGGTGCTGGTTCGCCTTGTGCTCGGCGATACGCGCGAACTCTTCCACGGTCAGTGACTCGCCCCGGGCCTGCGGGGAGACCCCGGCGGCGACGAGGGCCGCCTCCGCTGCGGCGGCGGAACCGGCCCAGCCGGCGAGCGCGGCCCGCAGCGTCTTGCGGCGCTGGGCGAAGGCGGCGTCGACGACGGCGAAGACTTCCTTCTTCGAAGCCGTCGTCTTGATCGGCTCGGTGCGGCGGACGAGGGAGACCAGACCGCTGTCGACGTTGGGCGCGGGCCAGAACACGTTCCGCCCGATGGCGCCGGCCCGCTTGACCTCGGCGTACCAGTTGGCCTTCACGGAGGGCACGCCGTACACCTTCGAGCCGGGGTCGGCGGCGAGGCGGTCGGCGACCTCCGACTGGACCATGACGAGCGTGCGTTCGATGCTCGGGAAGGTGGCGAGCATGTGCAGCAGAACCGGGACGGCCACGTTGTAGGGCAGGTTGGCGACCAGCGTGGTCGGGGCCGGGCCCGGCAGCTCCGTGACGTGCATCGCGTCGGAGTGGACGAGGGCGAACCGGTCGGCGCGCTCCGGCATGCGGGCCGTGATGGTCGCGGGCAGCGCGGCGGCGAGTACGTCGTCGATCTCGACGGCCGTGACGTGGTCGGCGGCCTCCAGCAGCGCGAGGGTGAGGGACCCGAGGCCCGGGCCGACCTCGACGACCACGTCCTCGGGGGTCACCTGTGCGGTGCGGACGATGCGGCGGACGGTGTTCGCGTCGATCACGAAGTTCTGGCCGCGTTGTTTGGTGGGGCGTACGCCGAGGGCGGTCGCTAGTTCGCGGATGTCGGCGGGGCCGAGGAGGGCGTCGGGGGTGGGGCTGGTCACGGGGACAAGGGTACGGGGGGTTTTACGGGGGTCGGTTTCCTGGTTGCTCTGCGTTGGGGCTGGGGGCGGGGGGGTCGCAGCCCGGCGGAGCGGGGTGCTCGGCGTCGGTGCTGGGGGCGGGGGGTTCGCAGCCCGGCGGAGCGGGGTGCTCGGCGTCAGTGCTGGGGGCGGGGGGGTTCGCCGCCCGGCGGAGCGGGGCGCCGCTGCGCCCACCCGTGCCGCCCTGGGGGTACCTCCCAGGCCCTTAAGGCACTGGGGGAGGCACGCATGCCCGCAGCTAAGGCGGCGGGGGGCATCAGCCGTGCAGGCGGGCGCCGCAGTGGGGCCATGGGCTTGCGCCCCGGCGTACGTACAGCTTCTTCGCTCGGTAGGTCTGTTCCGCCGCCGGAGCGTCCTGGGGGCGGCCGCTGCCGCCGAGGGACTGCCAGGTGTGGGTGTCGAACTGGTAGAGGCCGCCGTAGGTGCCCGAGGAGTCGACCGCGTCGGGGCGGCCGCCGGACTCGCAGGCGGCGAGGCCCTGCCAGTTCAGGTGGTCGGCGCCCTGCACGGACGTCGGCCGGGGCTTCGTGCCGACCTTCACCTCCTGGGTGCGCGGCTCGCGCACCACCTCGGCCCTGATCCGGCGCGGCTTCTGCTTGACGCCGTTGACGGTGCGCAGGGAGTACGTGACCCGCCGCAGGCCGGCCTCGCCGGCGCGCTCCACCACCTCCGTGCCCTGGAACAGGGTCGGGTCCTCGCTGCGCCGCGTCTGGAAGGGGATCTGCTCCTCGCGGACCTCCTTGCCGCCGGTGATCCGCAGCACCGTGACGGTCTGCCCGTCGCGCGGGAAGCTCCCCTGCGGCACGGAGGTGGTGTCCTGGCCGCGCAGGGTGATCCCGGCCTCGTCCACGGCCTCCCGCACGGTCGCCGCGTTGGTGCGGACGGTGCGGGCCCGGCCGTCCGCCATGATCGTGACCGTGCGCTCCGTCCGCACGTCCAGCGCGAGCCCCTCGCGGCCGATCTGCCGGGAGCGCGAGGTGGACAGGTACGCGCCCTCCTGACGCACCCCCAGCTCTCGGAGCGCCCCCGCCACCGTGTGTGCCGTCGTCCACACCTCGCGCCGGTGCCCGTCGAGGGTGAGCCGCACGGGACGGGCGTAGTGCACGGCGACCTCGTCGCCGCTGGCGATCTCCGTGCCGGGCCCGGGTGCCACCACGTCGTGGGCGCCGACCTCGACGCCCTCCTCCGACAGCAGCTCGGTGACGTCGTCGGCGAAGGTGTGCAGCGTGCGTGCCTTGCCGTCGACGTTCAGCTCGATGGCCTTGTCCTTGGCGACGAACGCCGTGGTGCCGCCCGCCAGGAAGGCGACGACCAGGGCCTGCGGGAGCAGCCGCCGCATGGAGCCGTCCGGGCGCTCGGCGTACCGCGCCTTGCGTCGGCGCGCGGACCGGCGATGCGAGCCGGTGCGCGCCGCGGCGCGCGAACCGGCGCGGGCTTCGGCCCGGACTTCGGCGCGCGACTCCGCCCGCGTGGGGCGCGCGACGGAGGGCGGCGCGTCCACCGGGGCGCCGTGCCGGGGCGGCGGCACCTCATAGGCGGGCCGGTAGGTGTCGTCGTGGACACCGTCGAAACCGCCGTACTCCGGCTCGGCGCAGGCCGGGCCGTACGTCTCGTACTGCGAGTTGCTCACGCCGACACGCTCCAGGGGCCGGAGGGGGTCCAGAGGGGTCCGGATCGGGCCCCCAGAACCTAGCGGAGCGGCCGTCACTCTCCAAAGCGACGCGACTACGCACAGTCGTGCGGTGAGGTCGGCGGGGTGGGTCAGTAGCCGAAGGCGCGTGCCGTGTTCGCCGCGAGTGCCGTGGCCAGCGTGTCCTCGTCGACGCCTCGCACCTCGGCCATGGCCCGGACCGTGATCGGCACGAGATAGGGGGCGTTGGGCCGCCCGCGGTACGGCGCCGGGGTGAGGAAGGGCGCGTCCGTCTCCACCAGCAGCAGCTCCGGCGGGGCCACCGCCACCGCGTCCCGCAGGTTCTGGGCGTTCTTGAAGGTGACGTTGCCCGCGAAGGACATGAAGTAGCCCGCGCTCGCGCAGATCTCCGCCATCTCGGCGTCGCCGGAGTAGCAGTGGAAGACGGTCCGCTCGGGGGCGCCCTCCTCCTTCAGGACGCGCAGGACGTCGGCGTGGGCCTCGCGGTCGTGGATGACCAGGGCCTTGCCGTGCCGCTTGGCGATCTCGATGTGGGCGCGGAAGGACCTCTCCTGCGCCTCCTTGCCCTCGGGCCCGGTGCGGAAGTAGTCGAGGCCCGTCTCACCGACGCCCTTGACCTGCTCCAGCGCGGCGAGCCGGTCGATCTCGGCGAGCGCGTCGTCCAGCGCCGCCGGTCCGCCCGGCTCGCGCGCGCCTTGCCTCGACCAGCCGTCGGGATCGCCGTGCACGATGCGCGGGGCCTCGTTCGGATGCAGGGCGACCGTCGCGTGGACGGCGTCGTACGCGGCTGCCGTCTCGGCGGCCCAGCGCGAGCCCTTGAGGTCGCAGCCGACCTGCACGACCGTCGTCACTCCGACCGAGGCCGCCTTCGCCAGCGCCTCCTCGACCGTGCCGGACTGCATGTCCAGGTGGGTGTGGGAGTCGGCGACCGGCACCCGGAGAGGGTCGGGGAGCGGGGGCGCGGCGTGCTTGCCGGAGTCGTTCGAAGGCATGCCCCGATCCTACGAAAGGAGTACGCCCTCCCCGATGGGGGAGGACCGGGGAGGGCGTCGGACAAGGGGAGCCGGACGGGTCAGCTCGCCTTGCGCTGGAAGGGGTGCAGCAGGTCGGACAGATGCCAGTGGTGCTCACCCTCGTCCCGCTCGGCCTCCGCCGCCGCCTCGGGCGCCTCCACGGGCCCGCCGGGCGGCGGCACGCGGCGGGGCCTGCGCGTGGCGTTGCGCGCCGACTCGACCCGCCCGGGCCGCATGATCCGTACGACGTGGCCGTCACAGTTCTGGCACGTGGGCTTGGACAGGGGCGAGGGCACGACCTTGCCGTCCGCCACGTAGAGGACGAACTCGTGTCCGGCGGCGTCCGTGTGGTGCTCTATCTCGTACGACTGCTCCCAGCCGTGCCCGCAGCGCATGCACGCGAAGGAGTACGACTCGTTGACGACGGCGGTCGCACCGGCGCGGAGCCCGGTCTGCCCTGCGATCTCAGTCATGCCAGCTCCTGTTGTCCGCTGTGGCGTGAGGACGATTCCGTCCCCGCAACCCAGTGGACTCCTCCGCCGGACCGAAGGCACCAGACCTGTCGACTATTGGCGCCGATTTGGTCGTTCCTTGCCCCAGCACCCTTCCTGCTTTGCCCACCCATGGGGCGCACGCTCATTCGACATGCGCCCTGCTCAGAGGGTGTTCACGCCCCCCTTAGGGACGCGCCCCCTCAGGGGCGCGGGGAACTGCGCGACCAGCCACAGACAACCGTCAGCCGGCATTCTTGGCAGCGACCACGGCATCGAAGACCTGCCGCTTCGGCACCCCGGCCTCCACCGCCACCGCGGCGATCGCCTCCTTACGCCGCTCTCCCGCCTCCTCCCGCACCCGGACCCTCCGCACCAGCTCCTCGGGCCCGACATCCTCCGCCCCTGGCGCGGGCGCCCCCTCCACCACCACAGTGATCTCCCCGCGCACCCCCTCCGCGGCCCAGGCAGCCAGCTCCCCCAGCCCCCCGCGCCGAACCTCCTCGTACGTCTTGGTCAGCTCCCGGCACACCGCGGCCCGCCGCTCCGCTCCGAACACCTCGGCCATCGCCGCCAGCGTGTCGTCGAGCCGGTGCGGAGCCTCGAAGTAGACGAGCGTGCGCCGCTCCCCGGCCACCTCCCGCAGCCGCCCCAGCCGCTCCCCGGCCTTGCGCGGCAGGAACCCCTCGAAGCAGAACCGGTCGACGGGCAGCCCCGACAGCGCGAGCGCGGTGAGCACGGCGGACGGCCCGGGCACGGCGGTGACCCGTATGTCCCGCTCGACGGCGGCGGCGACCAGCCGGTACCCCGGGTCGGACACCGACGGCATCCCGGCGTCCGTGACCAACAGCACGCGCGCCCCACCCGCCAGCTCCTCGACCAGCTCGGGCGTCCGCGCGGCCTCGTTGCCCTCGAAGTACGACACGACCCGCCCCTTGGGCGTGACGCCCAGCGCCTGGGTGAGCCGCCGCAGCCGCCGGGTGTCCTCGGCGGCGACGACATCGGCTCCGGCCAATTCGTCGGCGAGCCGGGGCGGGGCGTCCGCGATGTCGCCGATGGGGGTACCTGCGAGTACGAGGATTCCAGTCACCTCACCATCCTCCCAGGGGCGGAGGATGCGGACGCATACCGGCCATGCACGGGACTCACACAGAACGGTTCCCTACGATGGCGCGGTGACCAGTACCGCGTCCTCCACGGACACCCGGCAGGGCCAGGCGCCCCACGAGCAGCGGCCGTCCTGGCAGCAGCGGCTGCGCCGCTTCGGCTACCAGGGGCAGCCCAGAAGCGACGCCCGCGACGTCCGGGACCGCCTGGTGCCGCCGTACACCGAGCCGAGCCCGCGCCTGTGGGCGGCGCTCGGCGTCCCGCACACCCTGGCGGTACGGCTGGTGCGCTGGTCGGCCTGGATCGGCCCGCTGCTCGTCACGCTGCTGGCGGGCGTGCTGCGGTTCTGGAACCTGGGCCATCCCAAGGCGGTGATATTCGACGAGACGTACTACGCCAAGGACGCGTGGGGTCTGGTCCACCGCGGGTTTGAGGTCAACTGGGACAAGAACGCCAACGATCTGATCCTGTCGGGCGGGCACGTCACGATCCCGGGGGACGCGGCGTATGTCGTGCACCCGCCGGTCGGCAAGTACGTCATCGGGATCGGCGAGCTGCTGTTCGGCTTCGACCCCTTCGGCTGGCGCTTCATGACGGCGCTGCTCGGCACGCTGTCCGTGCTGATGCTGTGCCGGATCGGCCGCCGGCTGTTCCGCTCCACCTTCCTGGGCTGTCTGGCGGGCGCGCTGATGGCGGTGGACGGCCTGCACTTCGTGATGAGCCGCACGGCCCTGCTCGACGGCGTGCTGATGTTCTTCGTGCTGGCGGCGTTCGGCTGTCTGCTCGTCGACCGCGACAAGGCCCGCGCGAAACTCGCCGCGGCGCTCCCGGTGGACGCCGACGGCCGGGTCCGGCCCGACCGGCACACGGCCGAGACGGCCCGGCTGGGGTGGCGCCCCTGGCGCTGGGCGGCGGGTCTGATGCTGGGTCTGGCCATCGGCACGAAGTGGAACGGCCTCTACATCCTGGCCGCGTTCTGCGTGATGGCGGTCCTGTGGGACGTCGCCTCGCGCCGGGTGGCAGGCGCCCGGCACCCGTACTCGGCGGTCCTCAGGCGCGACTTGGGCCTCGCGTTCCTCGCCACGGTCCCGGTCGCCGTCGTCACCTACGTCCTGGCCTGGACGGGGTGGATCTTCTCCGCGACCGACGGCTCCGGCGGCTACTACCGCAACTGGGCCGCGACCAGCGGCAAGGGCGGCAGCTGGACCTTCCTGCCGGACTGGCTGCGCAGCCTGTGGCACTACGAGCACCAGGTGTACGAGTTCCACGTCGGCCTGTCCTCGCCGCACACGTACCAGTCCAACCCGTGGAGCTGGCTCGTCCTCGGCCGCCCGGTGTCGTACTTCTACGAGTCCCCGGCACCCGGCAAGGGCGGCTGCCCGTCCGACGCGGGCGGGAAGTGCGCCAGCGAGGTGCTCGCCCTCGGCACACCGATGCTGTGGTGGGTCGGCTGCCTCGCGGTCCTCTACGTGCTGTGGCGCTGGCTGTTCCGGCGCGACTGGCGCGCGGGCGCCATCGCCTGCGGCATCGCGGCCGGCTACCTGCCCTGGTTCATGTACCAGGAGCGCACGATCTTCTTCTTCTACGCCGTCGTGTTCCTGCCGTTCCTGTGCCTGGCGGTGGCGATGCTCCTCGGCGCGATCATCGGCCCGCCCCGCTCCTCCGACGCCCGCCGCGTCGCGGGCGCCACGGGCGCGGGCGTCCTGGTCCTGCTGATCGCCTGGAACTTCATCTACTTCTGGCCCCTGTACACGGGCACCACCATCCCCATCGACGACTGGCGGGCCAGGATGTGGCTGGATACCTGGGTCTGACCTACGTTTCGGTCAAGAATCGAAACACCCGTACCTGTAGTAACCGCTTCCCCCATAGAGTGCTCCCGGGATCGAGCTTTCTGAACGCGTTCAAAGGAGCGCGTGGAGGCTCAACGGGGAGAGGACGGCCTGATGGCCAAGGGGGTCAAGGTCGCTGTCATAGGCGGCGTGTTCGCGGTGATGGTGGGTGGGGCCGGGTACGGCGCCTTCAACATCGTGAGCGCGCTGACCGGCGACGGGGGCGGCACGAGCGGGGTGGCGGCGGAGAAGAAGTCGGGGCCGCCCGGCGAGGACGAGGTCGAGGAGACCACCGCCGAGTTCTTCGCGGCCTGGGAGAAGGGCGAGGCCGCGCGGGCGGCGTCGTACACGAACAACGACGCGGCCGCCGAGCAGCTGCTCTCCGCCTTCGGAGACGACGCGCACATCAAAGACGTGAAGATCACGCCCGGCAGGGCGAGCGGCACCACCGTGCCGTACACGGTGAAGGCGAAGGTGGCCTACGACGGGAAGTCGAAGCCGCTGAGCTACCGGAGCGAGCTGAAGGTCGTGCGCGGGCTCACCACCGGGCGGGCGCTGGTCGACTGGCAGCCCGCCGTCGTGCACCCCGAGCTGAAGAAGGACGACACACTCGTCACCGAGAAGTCGGCCAACCCGCCCATCGAGGCCGTCGGCCGTGACGGCACCGAGCTGACGAAGGAGAAGTACCCCTCCCTCGGCCCGGTCCTGGACGCCCTGCGCGCCAAGTACGGCAAGGAGGCCGGCGGCACCCCAGGCGTCGAGCTGGTGATCCGGCACGCCGGCGAGGGCGCCCCCGACACCCCGCTGCTGACCCTCGCCAAGGGCAAGCCGGGCAAGCTGTTCACCACGATCAGCCCGAGCGCCCAGGCGGCGGCCGAGACGGCGGTCAAGAAGTTCGCCCAGTCGTCCGTAGTGGCCGTCAAGCCCAGCAGCGGCGAGGTCCTGGCGGTGGCCAACAACCGTACGGACGGCTTCAACGCGGCCTTCGAGGCGCAGGCCGCCCCCGGCTCCACCATGAAGATCATCACGGCCGCGATGCTCATCGACAACGGCGTGACCTCGATGAACGGCCCGGCGCCCTGCCCGGACACTGCCGTGTGGCAGAGCCAGACCTTCAAGAACCTCACCGGCATGAAGGCCGATGAGGACGCCACGCTCGCCAACAGCTTCATGCGGTCCTGCAACACCGCCTTCATCAAACTCATCGACGAGAAGCCCCTCACGGACGCCTCACTGACGGAGGAGGCCGAGCGGCGCTTCGGGCTCGGGCAGGACAACTGGAAGACCGGCATCGTCTCCTTCGACGGCAGTGTCCCCGCGGTCGACGGACCGGACCGGGCGGCCGGCGCGATCGGGCAGGGCCAGGTCCAGATGAGCCCGCTGAACATGGCATCGGTGACCGCGACCGCTATCACCGGCAGCTTCCGCCAGCCCTATCTCGTCTCGCCGGAGCTGGACGGCCGGCAGCTCGCGCAGGCCGAGGGGCTGCGGGCGAACACCGCCGCCCAGCTGAAGCAGATGATGCGGCTCACCGCCACGCAGGGCACCGCCGCGGCGGCCATGCGGGGACTGGGCGGAGACATCGGCGCCAAGACCGGTTCCGCCGAGGTCGACGGCAACGCCAAGTCCAACAGCTGGTTCACCGGATTCCGGGGTGACGTCGCGGCGGCGGCCATGACCGAGGAGGGCGGGCACGGCGGCGACGCGGCCGGTCCGATTGTCGCAGCCGTGCTACGAACGGGTGGCTGATCTCACCCGGGCAGGACGGGACCCTAGGGTGGTGGGCGTCGTTGGGACAGCTGAGGGCAACGGGGACCCTGGGGATTCGCGGAGGAACGGACAGCAGTGGGCAACAGAAGGCGCGTCGCCGAGCGACGGAAGACCAGACCCGCCGTGATCGGCGGGGTGATCGCCGTGGTCGTCGGCGGTGCCGGGTTCGGCGCCTACGCCCTGTTCGGCGGCGGAGCGGCCGCCGACGACGGGACCCGGGCGTCATCGGACGGGAAACCCGAGGTGAAGACCGGGCCGCTGTCGGCAGCCGAGGTCACCACCACCGCCCGCGCCTTCCTCACCGCCTGGCAGTCCGGGAAGGTCCCGCGGGCCGCCGCGGCCACCGACGAGGCGGCCGCGGCGACGGCCCTGCTCACCGGCTACGCCAAGGACGCCCGGATCAAGGACGTCACCCTCACCCCGGGCAAGCCCACCGGTGACAAGGTGCCGTTCTCCGTCAAGGGCACCGTGGCGTACAAGGACACCGAGAAGCCGCTGGCCTACGAGAGCGCGCTGACCGTCGTGCGCCGCACCAGCGACGGAAAGCCGCTGGTGGACTGGCACTCGGCGGTCGTCCACCCGGATCTGAAGGACGGCGACAAGCTGGTCACCGGCGAGGCGGGCACGCCCCCGGTCAAGGCGCTCGACCGGGACGGCGGCGAGCTGACGAAGCAGAAGTACGCTTCCCTCGGTCCGGTCCTGGACGGCCTGCGCGAGAAGTACGGCAAGGAGGCCGGCGGCAAGGCCGGTATCGAGCTGCGGGTGGTGCGCGGGAAGTCCGCGAAGGCGGACGACCTCTCCGACAAGACCCTGCTGGAGCTGAGCGAGGGCACGCCGGGCACGGTGAAGACCACGCTGGACCCCGCCCTCCAGGCGGCGGCCGAGAAGCAGGTCGCGAAGAAGGCCAAGTCGTCGGTGGCCGTCATGCGGGCCTCGACCGGTGAGATCCTGGCCGCCGCCAACGCCTCGCCCGGCTTCAACACCGCCTTCCAGGGCTCGCTCGCGCCCGGCTCCACGATGAAGGTCATCACCGCCTCGCTGCTGCTGGACAAGGGCCTGGCCTCGGCGGACAAGAAGCACCCCTGCCCGAAGTACTTCACGTACGGGCACTGGAAGTTCCAGAACGACGACAAGTTCGAGATCAAGAACGGCACGTTCAAGGCGAGCTTCGCCCGCTCCTGCAACACGGCCTTCATCAGCCAGGCGCCGAAGCTCAAGGACGACGACCTGACCAAGCAGGCCCAGCAGGTCTTCGGCCTGGGGATGAACAACTGGGCGATCGGGGTGCCGTCCTTCGACGGCGCCGTGCCGGTGCAGTCGGCGGCCCAGATGGGGGCCTCGCTGATCGGGCAGGGCGGGGTCCGGATGAACCCGCTGAACATGGCGTCGGTGTCGGCGACGGTCAAGTCCGGCACCTTCCACCAGCCGTATCTGGTCTCCCCCGACGTGGATGACCGTCAGCTCGCGAAGGCCTCGCGCACGATGTCGGCGGGCACGCTCTCGCAGCTGCGTGAGCTGATGTCGTACACGGCCGCCGCCGGGACGGCGGCGGAGGCGATGTCCGGGGTCGGCGGCGATGTCGGCGCCAAGACCGGGTCCGCCGAGGTCGACGGGCAGAAGAAGCCGAACGGCTGGTTCACCGCCTACCGGGGCGACCTCGCGGCAGCGGGCGTCGTCCAGCAGGGCGGCCACGGCGGCTCGACGGCCGGGCCGATCGTGGCGGCGCTGCTGAAGGCGGGGAGCTGACCGGGAAGGTCAGTGGGTGACCGGGAAGGTCAGTGGGTGACCGGTTCCGCGGCGGCCATATAGGTCCGCCGCAGGAACCGCAGCAGCGCCTGCCGTTCGAACTGCACCACCAGCACTCCCTGCGGGGAGTGGAACTCGACGACGGCCTGCACCCGGCCGCACGGCCACACCCGCACCTCGCCGCTGCCCGCGGGGGCCCGCAGCCCCTCCTCCAGAAGGTCCCGGCCGAAGGTCCACTCGCCGCCCCCGGGACCCGGCAGCATGATGCCCACCGAGCGGGGATCGCGGTCGGGGTCGTACCGCAGCGTGACCGGAATCGCCTCCAGCTCATCGATCAACGGGACGACCGCGTCCGTGACGACGTGGGCTCGCGCGTACTGCTCGACTACGGACATCGGACGGCCCCTTCACCGTGCGCAATCTGCGTGGAAACTATGCGTCCACTTCCTCTCCAATGTCGCATATTTTCCGGATTGCGCCCTCGGAGCCCGGACATATCGCGGGTGAGATAAGACAAGTGTCACGCTCTTGCAAAGCATTCGCATCAAGCCACATCATCGAATCGTGCATGTACCTGACGGATTCATCGACGCCCCCATCTCCGCCGCCACCGGTGTGATCGCCGCGGGCGCCGTCGCCGTGAGCCTGCGCGGAGCGCGGCGCGAACTCGACGAGCGCACCGCCCCGCTGGCCGGCCTCGTGGCGGCGTTCATCTTCGCGGTGCAGATGCTCAACTTCCCCGTCGCGGCGGGGACCAGCGGCCATCTGCTCGGCGGCGCGCTGGCCGCGATACTCGTCGGCCCCTACACAGGGGTCCTGTGTGTCTCCGTCGTCCTGCTCATGCAGGGCCTGCTCTTCGCGGACGGCGGTCTGACCGCGCTCGGCGTGAACATCACCAACATGGCGATCGTGACCGTGGTCGTCGCCTACGCCCTCTTCCGCGGCCTGGTGAAGGTGCTTCCCCGCACCCGGCGGTCGGTCACCGCGGCCTCGTTCGTCGCCGCCCTCGTCTCCGTCCCGGCCGCCGCGCTGGCCTTCACGCTCATGTACGCGATCGGCGGCACCACCGACGTGTCGATCGGCAAGGTCGCCACCGCCATGGTCGGCGTGCACCTGCTGATCGGCATCGGCGAGGCCGCGATCACCGCGCTGACCGTCGGCGCGGTCATCGCCGTACGCCCGGACCTGGTCTACGGGGCGCGCGGCCTCACGCGGAAGCTCAAGCTGCGGGTGCACGGCGAGCTGGTCGACGCTCCCGACGCCGAGCCCGAGCCCGTACCCGCCGCCGCCCGGACCTCGCACCGCCGTGTGTGGGCCGCGGGCCTGGTCACCTCCCTCCTCCTGGCCGGATTCGTCAGCTTCTACGCCTCGGCCGACCCGGACGGCCTGGAGAAGGTCGCCACCGACCACGGCATCGACAAGAAGGCCGAGGAGCACGCCGGGGCCGATTCCCCGCTCGCCGACTACGGCGTCAAGGATGTCGACGACGCCCGCCTGTCCGGCGGGCTGGCGGGCGTCATCGGCGTGGGAGTCACGGTGGCCGCGGGCACCGGGGTCTTCTGGGCCGTACGCCGTCGCGGTTCGGACGACACCTCCCCCACGGACACCACCTCGTCGACCACGAGCGTCTGACATGGGTGCGGGGCACGCGCACAAGCTCTACCGGCACGGGCACTCGCCCGTGCACGGACTGCCGCCGCACACCAAGCTCGCCGCGGTGTTCGCCTTCGTACTGGTCGTGGTGTCGACGCCGCGCGAGGCGATGTGGGCGTTCGGGGGGTACGCGGTCCTGCTGGGCGTCGTCGCGGGCGTCGCGCGCGTGCCCGCCGGGTTTCTGCTCCGGCGGCTGCTGATCGAGGTGCCGTTCGTCGCGTTCGCGGTGCTCATGCCGTTCGTCGCGGAGGGCGAGCGGGTCGACGCCCTCGGGATGTCCCTGAGCGTCAACGGCCTGTGGGGCGCCTGGAACGTGCTCGCCAAGGGCACGCTCGGCGTCGCGGCCTCGGTGCTGCTGGCCGCCACGACCGAGCTGCGCGAACTGCTGCTGGGCCTGCAGCGCCTCAAGCTCCCGCCGCTGCTCGTGCAGATCGCGTCCTTCATGATCCGCTACGGCGACGTCATCACCGACGAGATGCGGCGCATGCGGATCGCCCGGGAGTCCCGCGGCTTCGAGGCGAAGGGCGTCAAGCACTGGGGCGTGCTCGCCAAGTCGGCCGGCGCGCTGTTCATCCGCTCCTACGAGCGCGGCGAGCGGGTGCACCTGGCCATGGTCAGCCGCGGCTACGCCGGCTCCATGCCCGTCATCGACGAGGTGACCGCGTCCCGGGCGCAGTGGTCGTACGCCCTGGCCCTCCCGGGCGCGGCCCTCGTCGTCTGTCTGCTGGGGTGGAGCCTGTGACTGCTTCTCTCGAGGTCTCGGGCCTCGCCTTCGCCTACCCCGACGGCCACCAGGCCCTCTTCGGTGTCGACTTCTCGGTAGCGCGCGGTGAGCGGGTCGCGCTGCTCGGGCCGAACGGCGCCGGCAAGACGACCCTCGTGCTGCACCTCAACGGCATCCTGACCGGCGGCGCCGGCACGGTGAAGGTCGCCGGGCTGCCCGTGGACAAGCGGAACATGGCCGAGGTCCGGCGCCGGGTCGGCATCGTCTTCCAGGACCCGGACGACCAGCTGTTCATGCCCACGGTCCGGGAGGACGTGGCGTTCGGGCCCGCGGCGGCCGGGCTGAAGGGGCCGGAGCTGGAGGAGCGCGTGCAGCGCGCGCTGGAGCGGGTCGGCATGGCGGAGTTCAAGGACCGGCCCCCGCACCACCTCTCCTTCGGCCAGCGCCGCCGGGTGGCCGTCGCGACCGTGCTGGCGATGGAGCCGGAGATCCTCGTGCTGGACGAGCCGTCCTCCAATCTCGACCCGGCCTCGCGGCGCGAACTGGCGGACATCCTGCGCTCCCTGGACGTGACCGTGCTGATGGTCACGCACGACCTGCCCTACGCCCTGGAGCTGTGCCCGCGCTCCCTGATCCTCAGCGACGGGGTGATCGCGGCCGACGGGCCGACCGGCGAGCTGCTCTCCGACGAGGAGCTGATGCGGGCCCACCGTCTGGAGCTGCCGTTCGGTTTCGACCCGCGTTCCGTCCCGGCGGCTCCGGCCCGTCCGTGACAATGGCCGCGTGACGAACGAGGAGAGCGACGGATCGCCACGGCTGGACGACCAGCTGTGCTTCGCGCTGTACGCCGCCCAGCGCGCGGTGACGGCCGCGTACCGCCCGCTCCTCGACGACCTCGGCCTCACCTATCCCCAGTACCTCGTGCTGCTGGTCCTCTGGGAGCGCGGCGAGACCACGGTCAAGGAACTGGCCGCTGCCCTGCGCCTCGACTACGGCACGGTCTCGCCGCTGCTGAAGCGGCTGGAGGCGGCGGGTCTGCTGCGGCGCGAACGGTCGGCGCGGGACGAGCGGTCGGTGCTCGTGGCCGTGACCGGGCGCGGGGAGGAACTCCGGGAGCGCGCGGTGTGCGTGCCCGGCGCGCTGCTCACGGCGACGGGACTGGACGGCACGGAGATCGCGCGGCTCCGCGAGGAGCTGTGGCACCTGGCCGAGAAGGCGGAGTCGGCGGCCGATCGGGCCCGCTGACCGCGGGGTTACCCCGGGTTGCGACCCCCTGGTGGCGCAGGCCGGTTACTGGCCAGTACCTTGTGCACGATGTGTTTGTGCACACTTGGTTCCGGGGGAGGACAGCATGACTGACGGCCCCGCCGTCGACACCCGCCCGACGAAGATCATGTACGTCGCGGAGGCCACCGCCCACGGCGGCCGTGAGGGCTACGTCACCAGCCAGGACGGCCAGATCGAGCTCAAGGTCGCGATGCCCCCGCAGCTCGGCGGCGACGGCAACGGCACCAACCCGGAACAGCTCTTCGCGGCCGGCTACAGCTCGTGTTTCCACAACGCCCTGATCCTGGTCGGCAACCGCGAGGGCTACGACCTGGCCGGCTCCACGGTCGCCGCGAAGGTCGGCATCGGCCCCAACGCGCAGCACGGCTACGGCCTCGCGGTCGCCCTCAGCGTCTCCCTCCCGGTCGTCGACCCCGACCTCGCGACCAAGCTGGTGGACGCGGCCCACGCGATCTGCCCTTACTCGAACGCGACCCGCGGGAACATCGACGTGACCATCCTGCTTGGCTAAGGGGGCACCGCAGTACGGCAGCAGGACGAGGAGTACGGACGTGGACGTGAACGGCACAGTCGCCGAGGGCTTCGAGCCGGTCAGGGAAGCGTTCGTACGGAACTTCGAGACGCTCGGGGAGCGGGGCGCGTCGGTCGCCGTCTACCGGGACGGGCAGCGGGTCGTCGACCTGTGGGCCGGCACGAAGGACGTCGACGGCACGGCCCCCTGGGAGCACGGCACCGCCCAGGTCGTGCGCTCGGCGACGAAGGGCGTGGCCGCCGCCGTACCGCTCCTGCTGCACCAGCGCGGACAGCTGGACCTGGACGCGCCGGTGGGCCACCACTGGCCGGAGTTCAAGGCGCGGGGCAAGGAGCGGGTACTGGTCAGGCACGTCCTGAACCACCGGGCCGGACTGCCGGTCCTCGACCACCCCCTCACCCCCGAGCAGGCCCTCGACCCGCTGCGGGGCCCCGCGGCCATCGCCGCCCAGGCGCCCGCGTGGGAGCCCGGCACCGACCACGGCTACCACGCGCTCACCTACGGCTGGATGCTCGACGAACTGGTGCGGCGGGTGACCGGGCAGGGCGCGGGCGAGTGGCTCGCGGCACAGGTCACCGGCCCGCTGGGCCTGGACCTCTGGCTGGGGCTGCCCGGGTCGGAGGCCCACCGGGTGGGACGCGCGGGCCGCGTCGAGGGCCCCGAGCCGGCCGGGGGCCTGCGCGCCCGCCCGAAGCGCTCGGTCACCGAGGCCTACGAGGACCCGGCCTCCCTCACCCGCCGGGCCTTCGCGGCGATCACCCCGTTCCCGGACCAGAACGACCCCGCCTACCGCGCGGCGGCCCTGCCCGCGACCAACGCCGTCGCGACGGCGGACGGACTGGCCCGCTTCTACGCGACGCTGATCGGCGACACGGCCGGCGCCGGGCGCCTCTTCACACCGGAGACGGTCGACATGGCCCGGGCCGAGGAGTCGGCGGGCCCCGACCGCGTCCTGGTGGTCGGCACCCGCTTCGGCCTCGGCTACATGCTGCACGGCAGCGCGTCGCCGTTCCTCACCCCGGGCTCCTTCGGCCACCCGGGCCGCGGCGGCGCCCTGGGCTTCGCGGACCCCGAGTCCGGGATCGCCTTCGGCTATGTCACGAACGGTCTCCGCAAGACGGTGACGGCGGATCCGCGGGCCCAGGGCCTGGTACGGGCGATACGGCAGGCCCTCGGCAGCTGACTAGACGTGGATCGGGTGGGAGATCCGCCCGGACGCCTGGTCGATCTCCTCGTGCGCTTTGGTCAGCAACTGCATGGCGAGTTCGTTGAGCGCCCTCGCGCCGGCGATCTCCTCCCCGACCCTCGGCTGATTTACGTCGGTCCGGTGCCGGCTCGCGTGGCCGTGCGCCCGTACCTCGGTGCCGTCGGGCAGCCGGACCAGCGCGACCGCCCGCGTGCGCTGGTCGTCCTCCATGAACTCCAGCTCCACATGCCATCCCGTTGTCGTGTGCATCATCTGGATCACCTCCGGAACGCCTAGTTCCAGGGTGCTCCTCGCACCGGCGGGGGTCTATCCGGCGTGCAGCATCAGTCCGATCCCGACGACCAGGAGCCCGGCGGCCGCGATCCTCGGAGCGCCGAAACGTTCCTTGAAGAACACGGCTCCTATCGCCGCGCCGACGATGATCGACGACTCGCGCAGGGCGGCGATGGGCGCGAGCTCGGCCTTGGTCTGGGCCCACAGGACGAGGGCGTAGGCGGCGACGGAGAGGGCGGCCCCGACCAGCCCGATCGCGGCGAAGGGCCGCAGAACGGCCACCGTCTCCCCCTTCCAGCGCCACGCCGCGTACGCGGGGATGACGACCCCCTGCACGGCCATCAGCCAGGCGATGTACCCGAGCGGGGAGCCCGAAGCGCGCACGCCCAGCCCGTCCACCACGGTGTACACGGCGATCGTCAGCCCGGTCGCCAGGGCCGCCCCGATCGCCGCCCAGTCGGGCCGCCGCCCGCGCAGCCCCCACAGGGCGACACCGGTCAGCCCCGCGCACGACAGGGCGATACCGGCGGCGGCCCACCCGTCGGGCACCTCGTGGGCGAAGAGCGCGGCGAGCAGGGTCACGACGAGGGGCGCGGTGCCGCGCGCGATGGGATAGGCCTGCCCGAAGTCGCCCAGCCGGAAGGACTTCATCAGCAGCGCGTAGTAGGCGATGTGGACGGCGGCGGAGCTCAGCAGATACGGCCACGCCCCGGCCGCCGGAAACGCCACGAACGGCGCCAGCGCCAGGCCGATCAGCACTCCACCGCCCGAGATCAGCGCGAAGCCGGCCAGCTTGTCGGTGATCTTGTGGGCGATCGCGTTCCAGCTGGCGTGGGTGACGGCGGCGAGCAGGACGGCGCTGGTGACCAGCGGTGTCACGAGGTGCGCTCGCGCACGTCCACCAGGGTGGCGTCGGCGTGGGCGACGAGGTCGCGGGGTGTCATGGGGAACACGGTGTACGGCGTCCCGGCCGCTGCCCAGACGACCTCGTGCTCCAGCAGGGAGCGGTCGGCGAGGACGCGGGTCTGCGTCCGGTGCCCGAAGGGCGGCACGCCGCCGATGGAGTACCCGGTGGTCTCGCGAACGACGTCCGCCTTGGCCCGGGTCACCTTGTCGGCGCCGAGCTCCTTCCGGACGAGGTCGAGGTCGACGCGTGACGAGCCGTCCATGAGCACCAGCACGGGCACCCCGTCGGCCGCGAAGATCAGCGACTTGCAGATCTGGCTCAGCTCACACCCGAGGGCGGCGGCGGCCTCGGCGGCGGTACGGGTGGCTTCCGGGAAGCGCCGGACCCGGCTCACGACCTCCCCGAGCCCGAGGTCACGCAGGGCCTCGGCGAAACGGGGGTGTGCTCCGGAGTTGTCGGCGTCAGTGGCGGCTGTCGTCATGCGGGGCACGCTACTGGTAGGTGTACGAGCCACGCGAGGCGGTTTCAGCCAGTGGCGTCCTCCGGCCGGACGTCCGCGAACTCCCACCAGGCGAGCGGCAGCCAGTCCCCGTCGACGAAACCGTCCACGGATCCGCCGGTGCCCTGGATGGCCACGCGGGTGCCCACCGGGTACGTCGTACCGGACAGTCCGGGGACCGCCACGAGCAGGGTGCCGATGCGTCGAGACAAAGCCGTACTTCCTTTCTCCTCTGGGTGCAAATCGTCTCATCATGCACCAGCCTGGTATATGAGCCACGGCACAGTGGGAGGTGCTTCACGATGAGGGCAGTCGTTTACAAGGGCCCCTTCGAAGTAGCGATAGAGCAAGTGGAGGATCCACGGATACAGCACCCGAACGACGTGATCGTCCGCGTCACTTCAACCGCGATTTGCGGCTCCGACCTGCACATGTACGAGGGCCGCACGGCCGCGGAGCCCGGGATCGTGTTCGGTCACGAGAATCTGGGGGTCGTCGAGGAGACAGGAGAGGGAGTCACCACCCTGAGCAAGGGCGACCGGGTGGTCATGCCGTTCAACGTGGCCTGCGGCTTCTGCAAGAACTGCGTGTCCGGCTTCACGGGCTTCTGCCTGACGGTGAACCCGGGCTTCGCCGGCGGAGCCTACGGCTATGTCGCCATGGGCCCCTACACGGGCGGCCAGGCGGAGTACGTACGGGTCCCGTACGCCGACTTCAACTGTCTGAAGCTCCCCGAGGGCACCGAGAAGGAGACGGACTTCGTCCTGCTCGCGGACATCTTCCCGACGGGCTACCACGGCAACGAGCTGGCGGACGTACGCCCCGGCGAGAGCGTCGCCGTCTACGGCGGCGGCCCGGTCGGTCTCATGGCGGCGTACTCGGCGATCCTGCGCGGCGCGAGCAAGGTCTTCGTGGTCGACCGGGTGGCGGAACGCCTCCAGAAGGCCCGCGAGATCGGCGCGACCCCGATCGACTTCACCCAGGGCAACCCGGCGGAGCAGATCAAGGAGCAGACCGACGGCCAGGGCACGGACAAGGGCATCGACGCGGTCGGCTACCAGGCCCAAGCGCAGGGCGAGGACCGTGAGGAACCGGCGATCGTGCTGAACTCCCTCGTCGAGACGGTCCGCCCGACGGGCGCGCTCGGCGTACCGGGCCTCTACGTCCCCCGCGACCCGGGCGGCCCCGACGAGTCGGCCAAGCAGGGCATGCTGATGGTGTCCATCGGACGCCTCTTCGAGAAGGGGCTGCGGATGGGCACGGGCCAGTGCAACGTCAAGCGGTACAACCGCCACCTGCGGGACCTGATCATCGAGGACCGCGCGAAGCCGAGCTTCGTCGTCTCCCACGAGCTGCCGCTCGACCAGGCCCCGGGCGCGTACGAGAAGTTCGACAAGAGGGTCGAGGGCTACACGAAGGTGGTCCTGCATCCACAGGCGGCGTGAGAAAGCCGAGGTCGGGGCCGCCCGCTTCTTTGCCAGTGTCGTGCTTCCACGAGCCGAGTAAAGGGCGCTACGCGTCGGCTTCGCCGATCGGCCTGCGGCCGACCCTTGACTCACCTCGCTCCAGCACGGGTGAGAAGCGAGCGAGCGGCCCGGAGAGAGCGGGTG
>NZ_JBIBHN010000025.1:0-128259 GCF_042957035.1 Streptomyces sp. NPDC008137
GCCCCCCACCAGGCGGGGGGGGGCCCCGCGGCCTTCCCCGCGGGCCCCGGGCGGCGGTCCGCCCCCCCCCCCCCCGCGGGGGTGGCCGGAACCATATGGTTCCGGCCACCCCGGCGGCACGTTTCTGCGCTGGCCTCTGAGGGCTCAGCTGAGGGCTCAGGCCTCCTCGTGGGAGGCGACCGCGCGGCGCGCGTCCGCGTCCAGGACACCCCAGCTGATCAGCTGCTCGGTGAGGACGGACGGCGACTGGTCGTAGATGACGGCGAGTGTGCGCAGATCGTCCTGGCGGATCGAGAGCACCTTGCCGTTGTAGTCACCGCGCTGCGACTGGATCGTGGCCGCGTAGCGCTGCAGGGGGCCCGCCTTCTCGGCCGGCACCGTGGCCAGCCGCTCCAGGTCCAGGACCAGCTTCGGCGGCGGCTCGGCGGCGCCGCCCGGGGTGGTGCCCGGGAGCAGCTCCTGCACGGGAACGCCGTAGAAGTCCGCCAGCTCGGCGAGGCGCTGCACGGTCACGGCGCGGTCGCCGCGCTCGTACGACCCGACCACGACCGCCTTCCAGCGTCCCTGGGACTTCTCCTCGACACCGTGGAGGGAAAGGCCCTGCTGGGTGCGGATCGCCCGGAGCTTGGCCCCGAGCTGTTTGGCGTATTCGCTGGACATATAGCTCCCCGGCACTGTGTCGACGCGGTCAGCTGTGTTGCCGGACCGCGCGGCTGGTAACTCACTGTGAGGTTACGCAGCGTTACTTGGCCGCGTCAAGCCGAATGGTCCGCACCGACTCTTCCGTGGTATCGGCACTCCGTTAGGCCGAACGGGTGATCCGAGGGGGCCGTCGGGATGATCGAAGGGGCCTGCTACCGTGTATGGCGCAATCCCGACGTCCTTTAAGGTCCGTCCCGTGAGGCGGAGAAGGAGGTCCGTTTCGTATGGACACGCATGACACGCAGTCCGATGCCCGGCCCGTTCTCGAAGGGCCCGACATCGCGCGGGTGCTGACCCGCATCGCCCACGAGATCGTCGAACGCGCCAAGGGCGCCGACGACGTGGTGCTCCTCGGTATCCCGACCCGGGGCGTCTTCCTCGCCCGGCGGCTCGCCGACAAGCTCGAGGAGATCACCGAGCGCAAGGTTCCCTGCGGCTCGCTCGACATCACCATGTACCGCGACGACCTGCGCATGCACCCACCGCGTGCGCTGGCCCGCACCGAGATCCCCGGTGACGGCATCGACGGCAAGCTGGTCGTCCTCGTCGACGACGTGCTCTTCTCCGGCCGCACCATCCGGGCCGCCCTCGACGCGCTGAACGACATCGGGCGCCCGCGCGCGGTGCAGCTCGCCGTCCTCGTCGACCGCGGCCACCGCGAACTGCCCATCCGCGCCGACTACGTCGGCAAGAACCTCCCCACGTCGTTGCGGGAGACGGTCAAGGTCCAGCTCGCCGAGGAGGACGGTCGCGACACCGTGCTGCTCGGTGCCAAGCAGACCTCCCAGTAGCGCTTCAGGCGTACGCCGATGCCGTACGCCGGCTCAGTGCGTCCTCGCGCGCACCCGTCTGCCCGAAATTCTCCTGAACTGCCTTACGGAGCCTGACAGATGCAGCGTCATCTCATCTCGGCCGCCGACCTCACCCGCGACGACGCCGTCCTGATCCTCGACACCGCCGAGGAGATGGCCCGGGTCGCCGACCGGCCGATCAAGAAGCTGCCGACCCTGCGCGGCCGCACGATCGTCAACCTCTTCTTCGAGGACTCCACCCGGACCCGGATCTCCTTCGAGGCCGCCGAGAAGCGGCTGTCCGCGGACGTCATCAACTTCTCCGCCAAGGGCTCCAGCGTCTCCAAGGGCGAGTCCCTGAAAGACACCGCCCAGACCCTGGAGGCCATGGGCGTCGACGCCGTGGTCATCCGGCACGGCGCCTCCGGGGCCCCGTACCGGCTGGCCAACTCCGGCTGGATCGACGCGGCCGTCGTCAACGCGGGCGACGGCACCCACCAGCACCCCACGCAGGCCCTGCTGGACGCCTTCACCATGCGCCGTCGCCTGGTCGGCCCGGACGCCGGGCTCGGCCAGGACCTCGCGGGCCGGCGCATCACCATCGTCGGCGACGTCCTGCACAGCCGGGTCGCCCGCTCCAACGTCGACCTGCTGCACACCCTGGGCGCCGAGGTCACCCTCGTCGCCCCGCCGACCCTGGTGCCCGTCGGCATCGAGACCTGGCCCTGCGAGGTGTCGTACGACCTCGACAGCACGCTGCCCAAGTCCGACGCGGTGATGATGCTGCGCGTCCAGCGCGAGCGCATGAACGCCGCCTTCTTCCCGACCGAGCGCGAGTACTCCCGCCGCTACGGCCTCGACGGCGACCGCATGGCGCGGATGCCCGAGCACGCCATCGTGATGCACCCCGGCCCGATGGTCCGCGGCATGGAGATCACCGCCGAGGTCGCCGACTCCGACCGCTGCACTGTCGTCGAGCAGGTCGCCAACGGAGTGTCCATCCGGATGGCCGTCCTGTACCTGCTGCTCGGTGGCAACGAACCCGCCGTCACCCAGTCCCGTACCGAGGAGAAGTAAGAACCATGAGCAAGATCCTGATCCGCGGTGCGAAGGTGCTGGGCGGCGAGCCGCAGGACGTGCTGATCGACGGCGGAACCATCGCCCAGGTGGGCGGCGGGCTGTCGGCGGAGGGCGCCGAGGTCGTCGAGGCCGACGGCAAGGTGCTGCTGCCGGGCCTGGTCGACCTGCACACCCATCTGCGCGAGCCCGGTCGTGAGGACTCCGAGACCGTCCTCACGGGCACGCGCGCGGCGGCGAGCGGTGGCTACACCACCGTGTTCGCCATGGCCAACACCTTCCCGGTAGCCGACACCGCCGGTGTCGTCGAGCAGGTCTGGCGGCTCGGCAAGGAGCACGGCTACTGCGACGTCCAGCCCATCGGTGCCGTCACCGTCGGCCTGGAGGGCAGGAAGCTCGCCGAACTGGGCGCCATGCACGAGTCGGCCGCCGGTGTCACCGTCTTCTCCGACGACGGCAAGTGCGTCCACGACGCCGTGATCATGCGCCGCGCCCTGGAGTACGTGAAGGCCTTCGGCGGTGTCGTCGCGCAGCACGCGCAGGAGCCGCGGCTCACCGAGGGCGCCGAGATGAACGAGGGGATCGTCTCCGCGGAGCTGGGGCTCGGGGGCTGGCCCGCGGTGGCCGAAGAATCGATCATCGCCCGGGATGTCCTGCTCGCCGACCACGTCGGCTCCCGCGTCCACATCTGCCACCTGTCGACCGCCGGCTCCGTCGAGATCGTCCGCTGGGCCAAGTCCCGCGGCATCGCCGTCACCGCCGAGGTCACCCCGCACCACCTCCTCCTCACGGATGAGCTGGTGCGCACCTACAACCCCGTCTACAAGGTCAACCCGCCGCTGCGCACCGAGCGCGACGTCATGGCCCTGCGCGAGGCGCTCGCCGACGGCACCATCGACATCGTCGCCACCGACCACGCCCCGCACCCGCACGAGGACAAGGACTGCGAGTGGGCCGCGGCCGCCATGGGCATGGTCGGCCTGGAGACCGCGCTGTCAGTGGTGCAGGAAACCATGGTCGACACGGGTCTGCTGGACTGGGCCGGCGTCGCCGACCGGATGTCCGTCAAGCCCGCGCAGATCGGACAGGCCACGGGCCACGGACGTCCCGTCTCGGCAGGTGAGCCCGCCAACCTCACCCTGGTCGACACGGCATACCGTGGGCTGGTGGAACCCGCGGGCTTCGCCTCGCGCAGCCGCAACACCCCCTACGAGGGGCGTGAGCTGCCGGGCCGTGTGACGCACACGTGGCTGCGGGGCAAGGCCACGCTCGTCGACGGGAAGCTCACGTGACACCTGTATTCCTGCTGGCCGCCGAGAAGGAATCGGCGCAAGTGACCGACTGGGCCGCCCGCATCGGCTGGGTCGTCGGCCTCGCCCTGTTCGTCGCGCTCGTCTACTGGCTGATGCGCGAGGGCTGGAAGTGGCGCGGCACCCTCCAGGGCGACCTGCCCGAGCTGCCCACCGCACCGGAGGACCCGGGTGCCGAGAAGCTGCGTATGAGCGGCCGCTACCACGGCTCCACCACGGCCGGTCAGTGGCTCGACCGCATCGTCGCCCAGGGCCTGGGCACCCGCAGCCGTGCCGAGCTCACCCTCACGGACGCCGGCCTCGATGTCGTACGCCCCGGGGCGAGCGACTTCTTCGTCCCGGCCGCGCAGTTGCGTGAGGCCCGGCTCGACAAGGGCATCGCCGGCAAGGTCCTCACCGAGGGCGGTCTGCTGATCGTCACCTGGGCGCACGGCGACCGGCTGATCGACTCCGGCTTCCGCTTCGACCACGCGGCCGAGCACAACGAGTGGGTCGAAGCCATCAACTCCATGATCGAAACGAACACCAGGGAAGGCGCCGAACGATGACCACCTCCACCAGGGGAGCCGCCAAAACTCCCGCCGTACTCGTCCTGGAGGACGGCCGGATCTTTCGCGGCCGTGCTTACGGGGCCGTGGGGGAGACCTTCGGCGAAGCGGTGTTCTCCACCGGCATGACCGGCTACCAGGAGACCCTCACCGACCCCTCGTACCACCGCCAGGTCGTGGTGATGACCGCGCCGCACGTCGGCAACACCGGCGTGAACGACGAGGACCCCGAGTCGAAGAAGATCTGGGTCTCCGGATACGTCGTGCGCGACCCCGCGCGCGTGCCGTCCAACTGGCGCTCCCGGCGCTCGCTGGACGAGGAGCTGGCGAAGCAGGGCGTCGTCGGCATCTCCGGCATCGACACCCGTGCCCTCACGCGTCACCTGCGTGAGCGCGGCGCCATGCGCGTCGGCATCTTCAGCGGGGAGGCGGTGCGGGAGGACGGCGCGCTGCTGGCCCGCGTCCAGGAAGCCCCCCAGATGAAGGGCGCGAACCTCTCCGCCGAGGTCGCCACCACCGAGCCGTACGTCGTCCCCGCGATCGGTGAGAAGAAGTTCACCGTCGCCGCCGTCGACCTCGGCATCAAGGGCATGACCCCGCACCGCATGGCCGAGCGCGGCATAGAGGTGCACGTGCTCCCGGCGACCGCGACCGTCGAGGACGTCTACGCGGTCAACCCGGACGGCGTGTTCTTCTCCAACGGCCCGGGCGACCCGGCCACCGCCGACCACCCCGTCTCCGTGATGCGGGGCGTCCTGGAGCGCGGCACCCCGCTCTTCGGCATCTGCTTCGGCAACCAGATCCTGGGCCGCGCGCTCGGCTTCGGCACCTTCAAGCTGAAGTACGGCCACCGCGGCATCAACCAGCCGGTGCAGGACCGTACGACCGGCAAGGTCGAGGTCACCGCGCACAACCACGGCTTCGCCGTCGACGCCCCGCTCGACCGGGTCTCCGAGACCCCGTTCGGACGCGCCGAGGTGTCGCACGTCTGCCTGAACGACAACGTGGTGGAGGGGCTGCGGCTTCTCGACCGCCCCGCCTTCAGCGTCCAGTACCACCCCGAAGCGGCAGCCGGCCCGCACGACGCCGCCTACCTGTTCGACCGCTTCGTATCTCTGATGGAGGGCCAGCGTGCCTAAGCGCACCGATATCCAGTCCGTCCTGGTCATCGGCTCCGGCCCGATCGTCATCGGCCAGGCCGCCGAGTTCGACTACTCCGGCACCCAGGCGTGCCGTGTCCTGAAGGCCGAGGGCCTGCGGGTCGTCCTGGTGAACTCCAACCCCGCGACGATCATGACCGACCCTGAGATCGCCGACGCCACCTACGTCGAGCCGATCACCCCCGAGTTCGTCGAGAAGATCATCGCCAAGGAGCGTCCCGACGCCCTGCTGCCCACCCTGGGCGGCCAGACGGCCCTCAACACGGCCATCTCGCTGCACGAGGCGGGGACCCTCGAGAAGTACGGCGTCGAGCTCATCGGCGCCAACGTCGAGGCGATCAACAAGGGCGAGGACCGCGACCTCTTCAAGGAGGTCGTCGAGGCCGTCCGCCAGAAGATCGGCCACGGTGAGTCCGCCCGCTCGGTGATCTGCCACTCGATGGAGGACGTCCTCGCCGGCGTCGACACGCTCGGCGGCTACCCGGTCGTCGTCCGCCCGTCCTTCACCATGGGCGGCGCCGGCTCCGGCTTCGCCCACGACGAGGAGGAGCTGCGCCGTATCGCCGGGCAGGGCCTCACCCTCTCGCCGACCACCGAGGTGCTCCTGGAGGAGTCCATCCTCGGCTGGAAGGAGTACGAGCTGGAGCTGATGCGCGACAAGCACGACAACGTCGTGGTCGTCTGCTCCATCGAGAACTTCGACCCCATGGGCGTGCACACCGGAGACTCGATCACCGTCGCGCCCGCGATGACGCTGACCGACCGCGAGTACCAGACCCTGCGCGACATCGGCATCGCCGTGATCCGCGAGGTCGGCGTCGACACCGGCGGCTGCAACATCCAGTTCGCGGTGAACCCCGAGGACGGTCGCGTGATCGTCATCGAGATGAACCCGCGCGTGTCGCGTTCCTCGGCGCTCGCCTCCAAGGCCACCGGCTTCCCGATCGCCAAGATCGCCGCCAAGCTGGCCGTCGGCTACACGCTGGACGAGATCCCCAACGACATCACGCAGGAGACCCCGGCCTCCTTCGAGCCGACGCTCGACTACGTGGTCGTGAAGGCCCCGCGCTTCGCCTTCGAGAAGTTCCCGCAGGCCGACTCCACCCTCACGACCACCATGAAGTCGGTCGGCGAGGCCATGGCCATCGGCCGCAACTTCACCGAGGCCTTCCAGAAGGCCCTGCGCTCGCTGGAGAAGAAGGGCAGCCAGTTCACCTTCGTCGGCGAGCCCGGCGACAAGGCTCTCCTCCTGGAAGAGGCCGTCCGCCCCACCGACGGCCGCATCAACACCGTCATGCAGGCCATCCGCGCGGGCGCCACCCCCGAGGAGGTCTTCGACTACACGAAGATCGACCCGTGGTTCGTCGACCAGCTCTTCCTCATCAAGGAGATCGCGGACGAGCTGGCCGAGGCGCCCGAGCTGACCGCCGGCCTGCTCGCCGAGGCCAAGCGGCACGGCTTCTCCGACACGCAGGTCGGCGAGATCCGCGGTCTGCGCGAGGACGTCGTCCGCGAGGTCCGGCACGCGCTGGGCATCCGCCCGGTCTACAAGACGGTCGACACCTGCGCCGCCGAGTTCGCCGCGAAGACGCCGTACTTCTACTCCTCCTACGACGAGGAGAGCGAGGTCGCGCCCCGCGAGAAGCCGGCCGTCATCATCCTGGGCTCCGGCCCGAACCGCATCGGCCAGGGCATCGAGTTCGACTACTCCTGCGTCCACGCCTCCTTCGCCCTGAGCGACGCGGGCTACGAGACCGTGATGGTCAACTGCAACCCGGAGACCGTCTCCACGGACTACGACACCTCCGACCGCCTGTACTTCGAGCCGCTGACGCTGGAAGACGTGCTGGAGATCGTGCACGCCGAGCAGCAGGCCGGACCGGTCGCGGGCGTGGTCGTCCAGCTCGGCGGCCAGACCCCCCTGGGCCTGTCGCAGGCGCTGAAGGACAACGGTGTGCCCATCGTCGGCACCTCCCCGGAGGCCATCCACGCCGCCGAGGACCGGGGCGCCTTCGGCCGGGTCCTTCAGGAGGCCGGCCTCCCGGCCCCCAAGCACGGCACCGCCACCACCTTCACCGAGGCCAAGTCCATCGCCGACGAGATCGGCTACCCGGTGCTCGTCCGCCCGTCCTACGTCCTCGGTGGGCGCGGCATGGAGATCGTCTACGACGAGACGCGCCTGGAGGCGTACATCGCCGAGTCGACCGAGATCAGCCCCTCGCGGCCGGTCCTGGTCGACCGGTTCCTCGACGACGCGATCGAGATCGACGTCGACGCGCTCTACGACGGCCAGGAGCTGTACCTCGGCGGCGTCATGGAGCACATCGAGGAGGCCGGCATCCACTCCGGCGACTCGGCGTGCGCCCTGCCCCCGATCACGCTCGGCGGCTTCGACGTCAAGCGCCTGCGGGCCTCCACGGAGGGCATCGCGAAGGGCGTCGGGGTGCGCGGCCTGATCAACATCCAGTTCGCGCTCGCGGGGGACATCCTCTACGTCCTGGAGGCCAACCCGCGCGCCTCCCGGACCGTCCCCTTCACCTCGAAGGCGACGGCGGTGCCGCTGGCCAAGGCCGCCGCCCGGATCTCCCTGGGCGCCACCATCGCCGAGCTGCGCGCCGAGGGCCTGCTCCCGGCCACCGGCGACGGCGGTGAGCTGCCGCTGGACGCGCCGATCTCCGTCAAGGAGGCCGTCATGCCGTGGTCGCGATTCCGCGACATCCACGGCCGCGGAGTCGACACGGTCCTCGGCCCGGAGATGCGCTCCACGGGTGAGGTCATGGGCATCGACTCCGTCTTCGGCACGGCGTACGCCAAGTCGCAGGCCGGCGCCTACGGCCCGCTGCCCACCAAGGGCCGTGCCTTCATCTCGGTCGCCAACCGCGACAAGCGCTCGATGATCTTCCCGGCGCGCGAGCTGGTCGCCCACGGCTTCGAGCTGATGGCCACGTCCGGCACGGCCGAGGTGCTCAAGCGCAACGGCATCAACGCCACGATCGTGCGCAAGCAGTCCGAGGGCACCGGCCCGAACGGCGAGAAGACCATCGTCCAGCTCATCCACGACGGCGAGGTCGACCTCATCGTCAACACCCCGTACGGCACGGGCGGCCGCCTCGACGGCTACGACATCCGTACGGCGGCCGTGGCACGGTCCGTGCCCTGCCTGACGACGGTCCAGGCGCTCGCGGCCGCGGTCCAGGGCATCGACGCCCTCAACCGCGGCGATGTGAGCGTCCGGTCGCTCCAGGAACACGCGGAACATCTGACCGCGGCCCGCGACTAGCAGCCCCGAGGGGGACACCGGAAACGGTGTCCCCCTCTTCGTGAGGACGCCACGTCTTCGTGAGGACATCATGTACAAGATCTTCTTCAGTCTCGTGTTCAAGCGGCTGGACCCGGAGCAGGCACACCACCTCGCCTTCCGCTGGATCCGCCTGGCCGCCCGCGTGCCCGTGCTGCGCACCTTCCTCGCGGCCGCCCTCGCGCCCCGGCACAGGGAGCTGCGCACGGAGGCCTTCGGGCTGCGCATGCACGGCCCCTTCGGGCTCGCCGCGGGCTTCGACAAGAACGCCGTGGGCATCGACGGCATGGCCATGCTCGGCTTCGACCACGTCGAGATCGGCACGGTCACCGGCGAGCCGCAGCCCGGCAATCCCAAGCAGCGGCTGTTCCGCCTGGTCAAGGACCGGGCGCTGATCAACCGCATGGGCTTCAACAATGACGGCTCGCTGCGCGTCGCCGCCCGCCTGGCCTCCCGCACGCCGGTCTTCAGGACGGTCGTCGGCGTCAACATCGGCAAGACCAAGGTCGTACCCGAGGAGGAGGCCGTCGCGGACTACGTGAAGTCCGCCGAGCGGCTGGCTCCCTACGCCGACTACCTCGTGGTCAACGTCTCCTCCCCGAACACGCCCGGTCTGCGCGATCTGCAGGCCACGGAGGCGCTGCGCCCCCTGCTGAGCGCGGTCCGCGAGGCCGCCGACGGCGCGGTTTCCGCGCGGCGTGTCCCGCTGCTGGTCAAGATCGCGCCGGACCTCGCCGACGAGGACATCGACGCGGTCGCCGACCTCGCCGTGGAACTGGGCCTGGACGGCATCATCGCCACCAACACCACCATCGCGCGCGACGGACTCGGCCTGAAGTCCGACCCCGCCCTGGTCAAGGAGACCGGCGGCCTGTCCGGGGCACCCCTGAAGGAACGCTCCCTGGAGGTCCTGCGCCGCCTCTACGCGCGCGTGGGCGACCGGATCACCCTGGTGGGCGTGGGCGGCGTCGAGAACGCCGAGGACGCCTGGCAGCGCATCCTGGCCGGTGCCACGCTGGTCCAGGGCTACAGCGCCTTCATCTACGAGGGGCCCTTCTGGGGCCGCGCGATCCACAAGGGGCTCGCCGCACGCCTGGCCACGAGCCCGTACGCCACGCTCGCCGACGCGGTGGGCGCCGACGTGAGGAAGACGGCATGAGTCCTCTCGAACCCTTCGGTGCGCGACTGCGCCGTGCCATGGACGAGCGCGGCCCGCTCTGCGTCGGCATCGACCCGCACGCCTCCCTGCTCGCCGAGTGGGGCCTGAACGACGACGTGGCGGGCCTGGAGCGGTTCAGCCGCACGGTCGTCGAGGCCCTGGCCGGCCGGGTGGCCGTGCTCAAACCGCAGAGCGCGTTCTTCGAGCGGTTCGGCTCGCGCGGACTGGCCGTTCTGGAGACGTCGGTGGCCGAGGCGCGGGCGGCGGGCGCCCTGGTCGTCATGGACGCCAAGCGCGGCGACATCGGCTCGACCATGGCCGCGTACGCCGAGTCGTTCCTGCACAAGGACGCGCCGCTGTTCTCCGACGCGCTGACCGTCTCGCCCTACCTCGGCTACGGCTCGCTCAGCCCGGCCGTCGCACTGGCCCGGGAGAGCGGCGCCGGGCTGTTCGTGCTGGCGCTGACCTCCAACCCGGAGGGCGGCGAGGTCCAGCACGCCGTACGCTCCGACGGCCGGAACATCGGAGCGACGATGCTCGCGCACCTGTCCGCCGAGAACGCGGGGGAGGAGCCCCTGGGGTCCTTCGGCGCGGTCGTCGGCGCCACCCTCGGTGACCTGTCGTCGTACGACCTGGACATCAACGGCCCGCTTCTCGCGCCCGGCATCGGCGCCCAGGGGGCCACGCCGGCCGATCTTCCGGCGGTCTTCGGGACGGCGGTGCGCAATGTCGTGCCGAACGTCAGCCGGGGAGTGCTACGCCACGGTCCCGACGCGGTCGCGCTGCGTGACACAGCGGAACGCTTCGCGGAGGAGATCCGTCACGCTGTGACCTCCTCCTGACCACTTCCTGACCTTCTTGTGAGTCCTCCGATGAGTGGCCGGGGGCGGGCTTGAGTCTGAATACATCCTCAAATCCGGGGCAGTATGTCCTAAATGTCTGTTCAGATGAAGGCTGACCAGGACTTTTCCGCTGTTCTCGCTGACTCTGGCGGACTTGCCCGCTAGTCTCCGACGAGAGTCCACAGGCAAGCGTGTTGCTCGTGGCTCCCCAGGTGTGGGGCGACTAGGTTCCTCACCGGTCCGTATCCGACAGTTCGACATCCGAGGTGACGTAGGCGTGGCTCTTCCGCCCCTTACCCCTGAACAGCGCGCAGCCGCGCTCGAAAAGGCCGCCGCGGCTCGCCGGGAGCGGGCCGAGGTCAAGAATCGACTCAAGCACTCCGGCGCCTCCCTCCACGAGGTCATCAAGCAGGGCCAGGAGAACGACGTCATCGGCAAGATGAAGGTCTCCGCTCTCCTTGAGTCCCTGCCGGGCGTGGGCAAGGTCCGCGCCAAGCAGATCATGGAGCGACTCGGCATCTCCGAGAGCCGTCGTGTGCGCGGCCTCGGGTCCAACCAGATCGCCTCCTTGGAGCGCGAGTTCGGCAGCACCGGCAGCTGAGTCCGGACCACTCCGGTTCAACTGGAATAATCGCTGCATGACTGAACGTCCGCGGCTGACCGTGCTCTCCGGCCCCTCGGGGGTCGGCAAGAGCACGGTCGTCGCTCATATGCGCAAGGAACACCCCGAGGTCTGGCTCTCGGTGTCGGCGACGACCCGCAAGCCCCGCCCCGGCGAGAAGCACGGTGTCCACTACTTCTTCGTCACCGACGACGAGATGGACAAGCTGATCGCCAACGGCGAACTGCTGGAGTGGGCCGAGTTCGCCGGCAACCGCTACGGCACGCCGCGTGCGGCCGTGCAGGAGCGTCTGGAGAAGGGCGAGCCCGTCCTCCTCGAGATCGACCTCCAGGGCGCCCGGCTGGTCCGGGAGTCGATGCCCGAGGCCCAGCTGGTGTTCCTGGCTCCTCCCTCCTGGGAGGAGCTGGTGCGCAGACTCACCGGGCGGGGCACCGAACCGCCCGAGGTGATCGAGCGCCGGCTCGACGCGGCGAAGATCGAACTCGCGGCCGAGCCGGAGTTCGACACCACCCTGGTCAACACCTCTGTCGAGGACGTGGCGCGCGAGCTGCTAGCCTTGATGGACGTGGTGTGACCATCGCTGACCCTCACGGTCAGCCGATCACCCCGACAGCATCTTTCCCATCCATCGGAAGGTAGAGCGTGTCCTCTTCCATCTCCGCGCCCGAGGGCATCATCAACCCGCCGATCGACGAGCTCCTCGAGGCCACGGACTCGAAGTACAGCCTCGTGATCTACGCGGCCAAGCGGGCCCGCCAGATCAACGCGTACTACTCGCAGCTCGGCGAGGGCCTCCTCGAGTACGTCGGTCCCCTCGTCGACACCCATGTCCACGAGAAGCCGCTCTCGATCGCCCTCCGCGAGATCAACGCGGGGCTGCTCACGTCCGAGGCCATCGAGGGCCCGGCGCAGTAAGTAGTATTTCCAGCTTGACGCTGACTTTTCCACAGGCCCGGCAGGTCGACTGCCGGGCCTGTGGTGTGTCATGGAGTCGTACGTTGTGCCGGTTGCCGAGGTCCGGGGAGAAGCGTGGACAAGCCGAAGGTCGTTCTGGGGGTCAGTGGCGGCATTGCCGCGTACAAGGCCTGTGAGCTGCTGCGGCGGCTGACGGAGTCGGGCCATGACGTGCGCGTGGTGCCCACCGCCTCCGCGCTGCACTTCGTCGGCGCCGCCACCTGGTCCGCGCTCTCCGGGCACCCGGTCTCCACCGAGGTGTGGGACGACGTCCACGAGGTCCCGCACGTCCGCATCGGACAGCACGCCGACCTGGTGGTCGTCGCCCCGGCCACCGCAGACATGCTCGCCAAGGCCGCCCACGGCCTCGCCGACGACCTGCTCACCAACACCCTGCTCACCGCCCGCTGCCCGGTCGTCTTCGCCCCCGCCATGCACACGGAGATGTGGGAGCACCCGGCCACCCAGGAGAACGTGGCGACGCTGCGCCGCCGTGGCGCCGTCGTCGTCGAACCGGCCGTGGGCCGTCTCACCGGCGTCGACACCGGCAAGGGCCGGCTGCCCGACCCGGGTGAGATCTTCGAGGTGTGCCGCCGGGTGCTGTCCCGGGGCGTGAGCGAGCCGGACCTCACGGGCCGGCATGTCGTGGTCAGCGCGGGCGGCACCCGCGAGCCCCTGGACCCGGTGCGGTTCCTGGGCAACCGCTCCTCCGGCAAGCAGGGCTACGCCCTCGCCCGCACCGCGGCCGCCCGCGGCGCCCGCGTCACACTGATCGCGGCCAACAGCACCCTGCCGGACCCGGCCGGGGTGGACGTCGTCCCCGTGGGCACCGCCGCGCACCTGCGCGAGGAGGTGCTGAGAGCCGTCGCCGACGCCGACGCCGTGGTCATGGCGGCGGCGGTGGCGGACTTCCGTCCGGTGACGTACGCGGCCGGGAAGATCAAGAAGAAGGACGACCAGGAGCCGGAGCCGATCGCCCTGGCGCGGAATCCGGACATCCTCGCGGAGATCTCCGCCGACCGGATCCGCCCCGGACAGGTGATCGTCGGCTTCGCGGCCGAGACGGACGACGTGCTCGCCAACGGCCGCGCCAAACTGAAGCGCAAGGGCTGCGATCTGCTGGTGGTGAACGAGGTCGGGGAGCGCAAGACCTTCGGTTCCGAGGAGAACGAAGCCGTCGTGCTCGGCGCCGACGGCAGCGAGACCGCGGTGCCGTACGGACCCAAGGAAGCGCTGGCCGAAACCGTGTGGGACCTGGTGGCCGGGCGTCTCGGCTGATGTTTCAGTCGCCCTGCGCCCCGGTGAAACCCGGCCGATCGGGGCGTGGCGCCTCTGGCCAACGTCGCTCGCGATTGGGCAGAATGCCCGTGCCGCAGGTCACAGCACTTCCGAGTGGCGAGACAGGGGGGCCGTGGCCGAAGCGTGACCCGTAAACTGTTCCACGGACGGCGCGAGGTGCAGCCCTCGCCGTCCGCCAATGATCAGACAGCAGCCGCTGCAACCCCAGGGAGCGTTGTGTCCCGTCGCCTGTTCACCTCGGAGTCCGTGACCGAGGGTCACCCTGACAAGATCGCTGACCAGATCAGCGACACCATCCTCGACGCGTTGCTCCGCGAGGACCCGACGTCTCGGGTCGCCGTCGAGACTCTGATCACGACCGGCCTGGTGCACGTGGCCGGAGAGGTCACGACCAAGACGTACGCGGACATCGCGACGCTGGTCCGGAACAAGATCCTCGAAATCGGTTACGACTCCTCGAAGAAGGGCTTCGACGGCGCCTCCTGCGGCGTCTCGGTGTCCATCGGCGCACAGTCCCCGGACATCGCCCAGGGTGTCGACACGGCGTACGAGTCCCGTGTCGAGGGCGATGAGGACGAGCTCGACAAGCAGGGCGCGGGCGACCAGGGCCTGATGTTCGGCTACGCGACGGACGAGACGCCGACGCTGATGCCGCTGCCGATCTTCCTGGCCCACCGTCTGTCCAAGCGCCTGTCCGAGGTGCGCAAGAACGGCACCATCCCTTACCTGCGCCCGGACGGAAAGACCCAGGTCACCATCGAGTACGACGGTGACAAGGCGGTCCGCCTGGACACCGTCGTGGTCTCCTCCCAGCACGCCTCCGACATCGACCTGGACTCGCTGCTGGCTCCGGACATCAAGGAGTTCGTGGTCGAGCCGGAGCTGAAGGCGCTGCTCGACGAGGGCATCAAGCTCGACACGGAGAACTACCGTCTCCTGGTCAACCCCACCGGCCGCTTCGAGATCGGCGGCCCGATGGGCGACGCCGGCCTGACCGGCCGCAAGATCATCATCGACACCTACGGTGGCATGGCCCGCCACGGCGGCGGTGCCTTCTCCGGCAAGGACCCGTCCAAGGTCGACCGCTCCGCCGCGTACGCGATGCGCTGGGTCGCCAAGAACGTCGTCGCCGCGGGCCTCGCCACCCGCTGTGAGGTCCAGGTGGCGTACGCGATCGGCAAGGCTGAGCCGGTGGGCCTGTTCGTCGAGACCTTCGGCACGGCCAAGATCGACACGGACAAGATCGAGAAGGCGATCGACGAGGTCTTCGACCTCCGTCCGGCCGCCATCATCCGCGACCTCGACCTGCTCCGCCCGATCTACGCCCAGACCGCGGCGTACGGCCACTTCGGCCGCGAGCTTCCCGAGTTCACATGGGAGCAGGCGGACCGCGTGGACGCGCTGCGCAAGGCGGCGGGTCTGTAGGTCCGGCGCCGCTACGGCACCGAGTGAGGCCCGGCACCCTTCGGGGGGCCGGGCTTCGTCGTGCGCCCGGGGGCCTTGCCGGGGCCGTCGGTTGTCAGTGGTGTTTGGTAAGAATGCAAGCGTGAGCAGCGAGAACGGACAGGCCGACGGCGGCGTCGAGGGTGCGCCGCCCGAGCAGCTCGCGCTCATCCGGGAGAGCGTGCGGAAGGCCAGGACGCCCCGGGCCAAGCCGCGGACCTGGCGGGGAGCCGCGCTCGCCAAGGAGCTGCCCGTCGCGCGCGTCCTCGTCGACAAGGGCGTGCTCCATCTCGACCGGTACTTCGACTACGCGGTGCCCGAGGAGTTGGACGCCGAGGCCCAGCCGGGCGTGCGGGTGCGGGTGCGGTTCGGGGCCGGACGGCACCGGGTGCGGGACGGGCGGCGTGAGGGCGGCGGGCTGATCGACGGGTTCCTCGTCGAGCGACTGGCCGAGTCCGAGTACTCCGGGCCGCTGGCCGCCCTCGCCCAGGTCGTGTCGCCCGAGCGGGTGCTGAGCGAGGAACTGCTGGGGCTGGCCCGGGCGGTCGCGGACCGGTACGCGGGCAGCCTCGCGGATGTCCTGCAACTCGCCGTTCCACCGCGTAACGCGCGCGCCGAGCAGCGCGCCTCGCCCGCCCCCCTGCCGCCGCCCCCGGCCCCTGAGGCGGGATCCTGGCAGCGGTACGAACGGGGAGCGGCCTTCGTGGAGTCCCTGGCGTCCGGCGGCGCTCCTCGGGCCGTGTGGAACGCGCTGCCGGGGCCGCAGTGGAGCGAGGAACTGGCCCGCGCCGTCGCGGCGACACTGGCCTCCGGACGCGGGGCGCTCGTCGTCCTGCCCGACGGACGGGCCGTCGCGCGAGCGGACGCCGCACTGACCTCCCTGCTCGGGGAAGGACGGCACGCGGTGCTCACGGCCGACGCGGGCCCTGAGAAGCGGTACGCGCAGTGGCTCGCGGTGCGGCGCGGTTCCGTACGGGCCGTGATCGGGACGCGGGCCGCGATGTTCGCGCCGGTCCAGGACCTCGGGCTGGTGGCCCTCTGGGACGACGGGGACGACAGCCACAGCGAGCAGCACGCCCCGCAGCCCCACGCGCGGGAGGTGCTCCTGCTGCGGGCGGCGCAGGACAAGTGCGGCTTCCTGCTGGGCAGCTGGGGCTGCACCGTGGAGGCCGCGCAGCTCGTCGAGAGCGGGTGGGCCCGGCCGCTCGTCGCCGGACGGGAGCAGGTGCGGGGGGCCGCTCCGCTCGTACGGACCGTGGGGGACGGGGACCTGGCGCGGGACGAGGCCGCCCGGGCCGCCCGGCTGCCGACCCTCGCCTGGCAGGCCGTCAGGGAAGGTCTGCGGCACGGCCCGGTGCTGGTGCAGGTGCCCCGGCGGGGATATGTGCCACGCATGGCGTGCGCCAACTGCCGGGCGCCCGCGCGGTGCGGGCACTGCTCCGGGCCGCTGGAGACACGGGACGGCGGTGCCCTGTGCTGCGGCTGGTGCGGCCGCGAGGAGAGCGGCTGGCACTGCCCGGAGTGCGGTGCCTTCCGGCTGCGTGCCTCGGTGGTGGGAGCGCGGCGGACCGCCGAGGAACTGGGGCGCGCCTTCCCGGCGGTCCCGGTGCGGACCTCGGGGCGTGAACACGTGCTCGACACGGTCCCGGGGGCGCCCGCGCTGGTGGTGAGCACGCCGGGGGCCGAGCCGGTCGCCGAGGGCGGGTACGCGGCGGCGCTGCTGCTGGACGGGTGGGCCATGCTCGGGCGGCCCGATCTGCGGGCCGGGGAGGACGCGTTGCGGCGGTGGATCGCGGCCGGGGCACTCGTCCGGCCGCAGTCGGCCGGCGGCACGGTGGTGGTCGTCGCCGAGCCGACACTGCGGCCCGTCCAGGCGCTCGTACGGTGGGATCCCGTCGGTCACGCGGTGCGGGAACTCGCCGAACGGGCCGAGCTGGGGTTTCCGCCTGTGTCGCGGATGGCGGCCGTGTCGGGGCCGGCGGAGGCGGTGGCCGAGTTTCTCCGTACGACGGAACTGCCGCCGGAGGCCGAGGTGCTGGGCCCGGTGCCGTTGCCCGTCCCCGCCGCGGGGCGACCGCGGCGCGCGGGGGCGCCGCCGCCAGGGGAGCAGTGGGAGCGCGCGTTGCTGCGGGTGCCGCCGGGGAAGGGGGCCGCGCTGGCCGCCGCGCTCAAGGCCGCGCAGGCCGCGCGGATGGCCCGGGGGAGTGCGAGCGGGGCCGGGGTCTGGGTGCGGATCGATCCGGCTGACATCGGGTGAGCAGTCGGAGGAGGCCCGACGGAGCGTCGCCCGGATACGCGACTGCCCTCCCGAAGGCGTCCCGGGAGGGCAGGGCAAGGGCGGTTCAGCCGTTGCGCGGGCCGGGGAACGCCGTCGGCCGTGCCTCGTCGCGGAGTGCGGGACTGCCCGCCGTCGGCTGCGTGGGCATGGAGCGGGCCGCGGGAACCGTCGGGACCGTGGGCAGGCCGGTGGGCATACCGACCGCGCGACTGCCCGTCGGCTCCGGGGTGCGCTCCGGCTCGGCCGCGGCCGACTGGGCCGTGGCCGCGGCACGGCGTGCGCCGTAACGGCGGTGCACCGCCTGCTTGGTGACTCCGAGCGCGGAGCCCACCGCGTCCCACGAGAAGCCGAGTGAGCGGTCGAAGTCCACGGCCGCGGTGACCAGGGTCTCGACACTGTCCCGCAGCTCCTGCGCGAGACGTACCGTCGGGGCGGGGGCGCGTCCGTAGACGACGAACCCCGTGGAAGGGCCGGAGCGGCGCGGGCGGTAGACATTGCCCAGCTGGGCGGTGAGGGTGCGCAGTGCGTCCACCTGCCGGCGGACCCGCTCGATGTCCCGCACCAGCAAGTGCAGGCTGGCCCGAGCCTGGGCGTCGTGGGTTGCGTGGTCGGCCATGAACAAGCCTCTCGAACCGGCGTTGAAAGGAATGGGCCGTGATCACGGCCCGGTGTGGTCAACTCTGTCTTGACCAACGCGGATTCGCTCCGCGGGTCACGGTGTGGGGGCGTAGGGGCATATGCGTGCGCCTGTTTGCGCGGGGTGTGCGCCTCGGCCTTCGGCCTTCGGTTTGTGTCTCCCACCCGCGCACCGCCCGCAACAGCCGAACAAGAGGCTGAGCTCTCCCGTGGGGGCCGGGCGCCGTCGGCGGCTTTCCGTGCGGGGCTCATAGACTTGGGCGTTGCCCGTTGTCGATCCCCGCCCCCGAGAGGCCCCCACCACCCCATGAAGCTCGTCTTCGCCGGTACACCCGAGGTCGCCGTTCCCGCTCTGGACGCTCTTCTCGCCTCCGGGCGGCACGAGGTGGCCGCTGTCGTCACGCGGCCAGACGCGCCGGCCGGGCGCGGGCGCAGGCTGGTCGCGTCGCCCGTCGCCGAGCGGGCGGAGGAGGCCGGCATCGAGGTGCTGAAGCCCGCCAAGCCGAAGGACCCCGAGTTCCTGGGACGGCTGCGGGAGATCGCGCCGGACTGCTGCCCCGTCGTCGCGTACGGGGCACTGCTGCCCCGTGTCGCCCTCGACGTGCCCGCGCACGGCTGGGTCAATCTGCACTTCTCCCTGCTGCCGGCCTGGCGCGGGGCCGCGCCCGTGCAGCACGCCATCATGGCCGGCGACGAGATCACCGGGGCCTCCACGTTCCTGATCGAGGAGGGGCTCGACTCGGGGCCGGTGTACGGGACGGTGACCGAGGAGATCCGGGCCACCGACACCAGCGGGGACCTGCTGACGCGGCTCGCCTTCGCCGGTGCCGGGCTGCTCGCGGCGACCATGGACGGGATCGAGGACGGCACGCTGAAGGCCGTACCGCAGCCGGCCGACGGCATCAGCCAGGCCCCGAAGGTCAACGTCGAGGACGCCCACCTCGACTGGGCCGCTCCCGCGCTGCGCGTCGACCGGATGGTGCGGGGCTGCACCCCGGCACCCGGTGCCTGGACCACGTTCCGCGGAGAGCGGCTCAAGCTCATCCAGGTAGCGCCCGTGCCCGACCGGACGGATCTCGCTCCCGGGCAGATCTCCGCGGGGAAGAACAACGTGTACGTCGGCACCGGTTCGTACGGTGTCGAGCTGTTGTGGGTGCAGGCGCAGGGCAAGAAGCCGATGAGGGCGGCGGACTGGGCACGGGGTGTGCGGATCAGTGAAGGGGAGCGGCTCGGGGGCTGATGCCCCACTCCGGCGGCGTAGGCTGGACGGCGCACTTCTTCTCACACCCGGAGCACCTTTTTCGTGAGCGAACAGCCCCGTCGGCCCCGCACGTCCGGCAAGCCCTACCGTCGGCCCAAGAAGGACCCCGTCCGCATCCTCGCCTTCGAGGCGCTGAGGGCCGTGGACGAGCGGGACGCCTACGCCAACCTCGTTCTGCCGCCCCTGTTGCGCAAGGCGCGCGAGAAGGACGACTTCGACGCGCGGGACGCGGCGCTCGCCACCGAGCTGGTGTACGGGACGCTGCGGTGGCAGGGAACGTATGACGCGGTCATCGCGTCCTGCGTGGACCGGCGGCTCGGGGACGTCGATCCGCCGGTGCTCGACGTGCTGAGCCTCGGTGCGCACCAGTTGCTCGGGACGCGGATCCCGACCCACGCGGCCGTGTCCGCCACCGTCGAACTCGCGCGGGTCGTGCTCGGCGACGGGCGGGCCAAGTTCGTCAACGCCGTGCTGCGGAAGATCGCGCAGGACGATCTGGACGGCTGGCTCGCGCGGGTCGCGCCGCCCTACGACGAGGATCCCGAGGACCACCTCGCCGTCGTCCACTCGCATCCGCGGTGGGTCGTGTCCGCGCTGTGGGACTCCCTCGGCGGAGGGCGGGCCGGCATCGAGGAGCTGCTGCGCGCCGACAACGAGCGGCCCGAGGTGACCCTGGTGGCGCGGCCCGGGCGGGCGACCGCCGAGGAACTGCTCGACGAGGACGCCGCCGTGCCGGGGCGCTGGTCGCCGTATGCCGTGCGGCTGGCCGAGGGCGGCGAGCCGGGAGCCATCGCGGCCGTGCGGGACGGGCGCGCGGGTGTGCAGGACGAGGGCAGCCAGTTGGTGGCGACCGCCCTCGCCAACGCGCCGCTGGACGGGCCCGACCGGCGCTGGCTGGACGGGTGCGCGGGACCGGGCGGCAAGGCCGCGCTGCTCGGCGCGCTCGCCGCCGAGCGGGGCGCGATGCTGCTCGCCTCCGAGAAGCAGCCGCACCGGGCCGGGCTCGTGGCGGGCGCGCTGGCAGGCAACCCGGGGCCGTATCAGGTGATCACCGCGGACGGGACCCGTCCGGCATGGCGGCCCGGCAGCTTCGACCGGGTCCTGGTCGATGTGCCGTGCACCGGTCTGGGCGCCCTGCGGCGCCGCCCCGAGGCACGCTGGCGGCGCCGGCCCGACGACCTGGAGGGGTTCGCGCCGCTGCAGCGCGGGCTGCTGCGCACCGCCCTGGAGTCGGTGCGGGTCGGCGGCGTCGTGGGCTACGCGACCTGCTCGCCGCATCTCGCCGAGACCCGGGCCGTGGTCGCCGACGTGCTCAAGCAGCTTCCGGACGCCGACCTCGTCGACGCGCGGCCGCTGCTGCCCGGCGTACCGGACCTGGGCGACGGACCCGACATCCAGCTGTGGCCGCATCTGCACGGGACGGACGCCATGTACCTGGCCCTCATTCGCCGGACCGGCTGACCCCCGCTCCGACGCTCCCCCGGTGCGCAGCACCCCCGTCCTCCCGGGCCAGCCGGTGCGGCCACCACACCTTCGGTCCCACGTCCAGGAACAGCGACGTCACCAGGACCGAGCGCACGATGAACGTGTCGATGAGGACGCCCAGGGCGACCGCGAAGCCGATCTCGGCGAAGGCGACCATCGGGAGGGTGCCGAGGGCGGCGAACGTGCCGGCCAGCACCAGGCCCGCGGAGGTGATGACGGCTCCGGTGGCGGCGAGGCCCGTGACCACACCCTGTCTGGTGCCCTGGCGGGCCGCCTCCTCGCGGATGCGGGTGGTGAGGAAGATGTTGTAGTCGATGCCCAGGGCGACCAGGAAGACGAAGACGAACAGGGGGAAGTCGGTCGCCTCGCCCGCGTAGTCGAAGACGTACCGGAAGGCGAGCGCACTGATGCCCAGGGCCGCCGCGAACGACAGGATCACCGTGCCGATCAGCAACAGCGGGGCGATCAGGGCGCGCAGCAGGACGCAGAGGATCAGCAGGACCACCACCAGCACCAGCGGGATGATCAGTATGTTGTCGTGCGTGGTCGCCTCGTCCATGTCGAGCAGGGCCGCCGTACCGCCGCCCACCTGGGCGTCGGCGCCCGGCACCGCGTGCACGGCGTCCCGGACCCGCTCCACGGTCTGTTTGGCGGCCTCGCTGTCCGCCGGGGCGGTCATGGTCGCCTCGAAGAGGACCTTGCCCTCGTAGACCGGTTTCGTGCCCGGGGGCAGGCCCAGTGAGGTCGGGACCACGCCCTGTGTCTCCGCGACCGTGCGGCCCACCTGCTCGGCCTGCGCCCGGTTGCTCACGATGACCAGGGGATCGCCGCTGCCCGCCGGGAAGTAGCGCGCCGACACCTCCTGGCCGGTGATCGAGTCCGGTTTCCCGGTGAACGCGTCCGCGTTGCTGATGCCTTCCGCGCGCAGCTGGATCAGGCCAAGAGAGCAGATCGCCAGGGCGAGCGCCGTCGCGGCCCAGGTGATCCGCGGGCGGGCGGCGATACGACGGCCCGTGCGTGCCCAGATGCCGCGCTCGGTCGGGTCGGGGCTGCCGTAGTGCGGGATCGCCGGCCAGAAGATCCACCGGCCGCAGATCACCAGCAGGGCGGGGAACAGGCTCATCATCGCCAGCAGGGCGACGGCGACACCGATCGCGGCGACCGGGCCCAGACCGCTCGTGGAGTTCATCTCGGCGGCCAGCAGCACCAGCATGCTCAGGACGACCGTCGCGCCGGAGGCGAGCACCGCCGGGCCGGCCCGGTGCAGCGCCAGGGCCATCGCCTCGTGCCTGTCCTCGTGCCGGCGCAACTCCTCCCGGTAGCGGGCGACCAGCAGCAGGGCGTAGTCCGTCCCCGCGCCGAAGACGAGCACCGTGAGGATGCCGGCGCTCTGGCCGTTGACCGTCAGGCCCGCGTGCTCGGCCAGCAGATAGATCAGCGCCTGGGAGGTGAACAGCGCGCAGACCACCGCGACCAGCGGCACCACCAGCAGGGTCAGGCTGCGGTACGTGATGAGCAGCATGACGATGACGACGGCCATCGCCGAGAACAGCAGCGTCGAGTCGATGCCCTCGAAGGCCTCGGCGAAGTCGGCCGACGTGCCGCCCGGGCCCGTGATGTGCACGGCCATACCGCCGCCGCCCTCGCCGACGTCGTCCCGGATGGAGTCGACGGCGGGCGAGATCCGCTCCCAGCCCTGCTCGTCCATGGTGATCGGCACGAGGACCTGCGCGGCCCGGGGGTCGACCTGCCGGTCGTAGACCGGTCCCCGTGTCTCCGCGCCCCGGATGCCGTGGTCCCGCAGTTCCTTGAGCTGCCGCACGTCCTCTTCGATCCGTGCCTGGTCCTGCGCCGTCAGCCCGCTCTCCCGGGCGTAGATCACGACCGCCGGGATCTGCTCCGGCCGGAAGTCCTCGGAGATCTCCAGCACCTGCGTCGACTCCGCCGACCCGGGCAGCCAGGAGGCCGCGTCGTTGTCCTGAGCGTCGGTGAGCTTCATCGCGAACGGCGCCGCCACGAACAGCACGACCAGCCACAACACCAACACCAGCCACTTGGCCCGCCGCCCGCAGACGAGATGCCCGATGCCCTGCTTCATGCCAACGCCTTCCGCGGAGACGCCCTGAAGGGGCGCGGGGAACTACGCGACCAGCCACACACGACCCGCACTCGACGGGAACCGCCAATCCCCGGACCCCCACCGCCCAAGCCCAGCGCAGCGCATAGGCTTAGGCCATGGCCGCGCAGATCAACCCCAGCATCCTGTCCGCCGACTTCGCCCGTCTCGCGGACGAGGCGAAGGCGGTGGAGGGAGCCGACTGGCTCCACGTCGACGTCATGGACAACCATTTCGTCCCGAACCTCACGCTCGGGGTGCCGGTCGTAGAGTCGCTCGCCCGTGCGACGGACACTCCGCTGGACTGCCATCTGATGATCGAGGCCCCCGATCGGTGGGCGCCCCAGTACGTGGAAGCGGGGGCCGGTTCCGTCACCTTCCATGTCGAGGCGGCCGCCGCTCCGGTCCGGCTCGCCCGGGAGATCCGTGCCAAGGGCGCCCGCGCCTCCATGGCACTGAAGCCCGCGACACCCATCGAGCCGTACGAGGACCTGCTCCCCGAGCTCGACATGCTGCTGATCATGACGGTGGAACCGGGCTTCGGGGGACAGGCCTTTCTCGACATCATGCTTCCGAAGATTCGCCGCACCCGCGAGTTGATCAGCAAGCACGGACTGGAGCTCTGGCTCCAGGTCGACGGCGGAGTTTCGGCGTCCACCATCGAGCGCTGCGCCGACGCCGGAGCCGATGTCTTCGTGGCCGGATCGGCGGTCTACGGGGCAAAAGACCCGGCCGAGGCGGTACGTGCACTACGCACGCAGGCTGAGGCGACGACGGCCAAGGCATCCTGGGCCTGCGACCACTGAGCCACAGCAAAGTGAACGGCTCCGATCAGGGCTGATCAAGTGCGCCGGATCTGCAAGGATGAACGGCGAATCCAGAGTGTGAACAGCAGTGAGGAGATCGCCGTGTCGGGTATGTCGGCGGGCCGGTCAGCCATGCGGATGGGACCCGCTGAGCTGGTGCAGGCGGCGGCCATGGCCCGCCGCTTCTACCTCGAGGGCAAGTCCAAGATCCAGATCGCCGAGGAGTTCGGCGTCAGCCGCTTCAAGGTGGCCCGGGTCCTGGAGACCGCTCTCGAACGGGATCTCGTACGTATCGAGATCCGCGTGCCGGCCGAGCTGGACGCCGAGCGCTCGGACGCGCTCCGCGCCCGCTACGGCCTCAGGCACGCCGTCGTGGTCGAGTCCCCGGCCGAGGCCGAGGAGACACCCGACCCCGAGAACCTGGGAGAAGTGGCCGCCGACCTGCTCGGCGAACTGGTCAACGAAGGTGATGTGCTGGGACTGGCCTGGGGCCGTTCCACGATCCACATGGCGGCGGCGCTCGACCGGCTGCCGCCGTGCACGGTGGTGCAGCTGACGGGCGTGTACGACGCCGGGACCGCCGAGCGCGGCTCGGTCGAGGCCGTACGCCGCGCCGCCCAGGTGTCCGGCGGTGACGCCCACCCCATCTACGCGCCGATGCTGCTGCCGGACGCGGCCACGGCCACGGCGCTGCGCAACCAGACGGGGATCGCCCGGGCCTTCGAGCACTTCGACAAGGTCACCGTCGCCTGTGTCTCCATCGGCTCCTGGGAGCCGGGCATCTCCACGGTGCACGACATGCTCAGCGACGAGGAGCGGGCGCACTACGCCTCCCTCGGTGTCGCCGCCGAGATGTCCGCGCACCTCTTCGACGCCGAGGGCCGCAGGGTCGGCCGGGACCTGGGCGAGCGGTGCATCACCGTCAAGACGCACCAGCTCCGGCGCGTCCCCGAGGTCGTCGCCATCGCGGGCGGCCAGCGCAAGGGGCCCGCGATCGACGCGGTGCTGCGGTCCGGGCTGGTCACCAGCCTGGTCACGGACACGTCGGCCGCGGACTACCTGATGACGGCGGGCCCGACGCCGAAGTCCGCGCTCAACCGGGCCGACCCGGACGGAGCCTGACGGATGGCGGGGCAGTCGCACCAGGTGCCGGACGACCCGGCGGGCCGGATCGTGGTCGTTCTCGACCTCGACGGGGTCACGGACAAGGCGGGCCTCATGGACCGCTGCGCCCGTGACCTGGCCCTGCCCGACTGGTTCGGCCGCAACTGGGACGCCCTCGCCGACTGCCTGGCCGACCCCGCCCTCTGGCCCGAGGGGTCCGAGGAGCGGGGGCTGCTGGTCGTCGTCACGGGCTGGCGGACGTACGCCGAGACCCGGCCCGAGGAGTGGCAGGTCGCCGAGGAGATCTTCGCCGAGGCGACGGACCGGGGCCCGGGCCTCTTCGTGACCCTAGGGCTTGGAGCATCCTCCGAGAGGCGCCCTGACCAGCCTGGATGATCTGCTCAGGGACGTCCGGGCCGTCGTCGTGGGACAATGAAGTACGTGCTCTTTCCCCCGGACCGTCCGGTTCGGGGGTCACCTCTGAACGACTGGGATGTGCAGCACGTGCGTTTCCTCAATGACATCCAGCCCGGGTACGACCTGACGTACGACGACGTCTTCATGGTGCCGAGCCGCTCCGCGGTCGGATCCCGCCAGGGCGTCGACCTCAGCGCCCCGGACGGCACGGGCACCACCATCCCGCTCGTCGTCGCCAACATGACCGCCATCGCCGGCCGTCGCATGGCAGAGACCGTGGCCCGCCGCGGCGGCCTCGTGGTCATACCGCAGGACATTCCGATCGACGTGGTCACCGACGTCGTCTCCTGGGTGAAGAGCCGCCACCTGGTCCTGGACACCCCGATCATCCTGGCCCCGCACCAGACCGTCGCGGACGCGCTGGCGCTGCTGCCCAAGCGCGCGCACAACGCCGGGGTCGTCGTCGACGAGAACCACAAGCCGGTCGGCGTGGTCACCGACTCCGACCTGTCCGGCGTGGACCGCTTCACGCAGCTCACCGAGGTCATGTCCCGGGACCTGCTGCTCATCGACGCGGACATGGACCCGGGGCAGGCGTTCAACACCCTCGACCACGCCAACCGCCGCTACGCCCCCGCGGTGCACAAGGACGGCACGCTCGCCGGCATCCTCACCCGCAAGGGCGCCCTGCGCGCCACGCTCTACCAGCCGGCCACCGACGCGCGGGGGCGGCTGCGCATCGCCGCCGCCGTCGGCATCAACGGCGACGTCGCGGGCAAGGCCCAGCAACTGCTGGACGCGGGTGTCGACGCGCTCGTCATCGACACCGCGCACGGCCACCAGGAGTCGATGATCAGCGCCCTGAAGCTGGTGCGCGACCTCGACCCGCAGGTGCCGATCGCCGCCGGCAACGTCGTGGCGGCCGCGGGCGTGCGCGACCTGATCGAGGCGGGCGCGGACATCGTCAAGGTCGGTGTCGGCCCCGGCGCCATGTGCACCACCCGCATGATGACCGGTGTCGGCCGGCCGCAGTTCTCCGCCGTCCTGGAGTGCGCCGCCGAGGCGAAGAAGTACGGCAAGCACGTCTGGGCCGACGGCGGCGTCCGCCACCCGCGCGACGTGGCCATGGCCCTCGCGGCCGGCGCGTCCAACGTGATGGTCGGCTCCTGGTTCGCGGGCACCTACGAGTCCCCGGGCGACCTCCAGCACGACGCGCAGGGACGCGCGTACAAGGAGTCCTTCGGCATGGCGTCCGCGCGTGCCGTGCGCAACCGCACCTCGGAGGAGTCGGCCTACGACCGCGCCCGCAAGTCGCTGTTCGAGGAGGGCATCTCCACCTCCCGCATGTTCCTCGACCCGGCCCGCCCGGGCGTCGAGGACCTGATCGACTCGGTCATCGCGGGCGTCCGCTCCTCCTGCACCTACGCCGGCGCCGGCTCCCTGGAGGAGTTCGCCGAGAAGGCCATCGTCGGCATCCAGAGCGCCGCCGGCTACGCCGAGGGCAAGCCCCTGCACGCCAGCTGGAGCTGAGGCGCCAACGCCCGTCCGTACGGCCCCCGGTGGAAAACCGGGGGCCGTACGCGCGTGGGTGCCCTACCGTCGTGCGGCATGGAGATCACCCTCTGCCGGGCCGCCGACGTGGCGTTGCTCGACCGGTACATCGGCTCCATGGCCGCCACCTCGTTCCACGCGCGCCGCTTCCAGCGCCAGGAGCGGGGCCAGAGCGCTTACCTCGTCGCCTGGCTCGACGAACGGCCCGTGGGGCACACGGAGTTGCGCTGGGGCGGCTGCGACGACGCGGTCGTGCGGGCCGCACGGCCCGGCTGCCCCGAGATCAACGCGCTGACCGTGTGGCCCGAGACGCTGCGCTCGCGCGGCATCGGCAGCGCCCTGATCCGGGCCGCCGAGGAACTGTCCCGGGAGCGGGGCCGCACGGCCGTCGGGCTCGGTGTCGCCGACGACAACCCGCGCGCCGCCGCCCTCTACGCCAGGCTCGGCTTTCTGCCCCTCGCGGCGTACGTCGGCCGCTGGTCCTACGAGGACCGTGACGGCCTCACGCACGAGTGCGTCGAGAAGCTCACGTTCCTGGTGAAAGAGCTGGTCTGAGCAAGCCATGTGCAACGGACGAAAGCTGTCGTGCAACGAACATCCGGCCCGTCACCATCAACGCAATGATCTTGCGGGCACGCGCAAGGTTGCTGCATTTCACCAGCAACGCCGATCCTCGTAGGCTGTCGCCTCGTACGTGGCGTGGCAGGGACCCCGCTCGGTGGGTCTCTGCTCCAGAGGTGCCGCCGGCCCCTGCCCCCCTGACCGGCAGCGATGAAGGAGCCAGCGCGTGCTCGACCAAGGCGCACCCCCGCAGAACCCAGGCCAGAATGCCGCCCCCACACCCCCGGGCGTCGGTGCGCGCCTCATGCGTCGCAAGCCGGTGGAAAGCCTGGTCGCCGAGGGTGGCCAGGGCGAGGGCGGGTCGCTGCGGCGCTCCCTCGGCCTGTGGCAGCTCACCATGATCAGCATCGGTGCCACCCTCGGCACCGGCATCTTCGTCGTCCTCGGCGAGGCCGTCCCGAAGGCGGGTCCGGCCGTCACGCTGTCCTTCGTCATCGCCGGCCTCACCGCCCTGTTCTCGGCCCTGTCGTACGCCGAGCTCGCCGGCACCATCCCGGTCGCCGGATCCTCGTACTCGTATGCGTACGCAACGATGGGCGAGCTGATCGCCTGGGTCTGCGGCTGGTGCCTGGTCCTGGAGTACGGCGTGTCCGTCGCCGCCGTCGCGGTCGGCTGGGGCGAGTACCTCAACGAACTGCTCGACGGGACCATAGGCGTCACCATCCCGGCCGCCCTGTCCGCGCCGCCCGGCGACGGCGGCGTGTTCAACCTGCCCGCGCTGATCGTCGTCCTGCTCGCGATGGCGTTCCTGCTGGGCGGCGCCAAGGAGTCCGCCCGCGCCAACACCGTCATGGTCATCGTGAAGATCGCCGCGCTGGTGATGTTCTGCGCCATCGGCGTCCAGGGCTTCCGCTCCGGCAACTACGAGAACTTCATGCCGCTCGGCATGGCGGGCGTCAGCGCCGCCGGAGCCACGCTGTTCTTCTCCTACATCGGCTTCGACGCCGCCTCCACCGCCGGCGAGGAGGCGAAGAACGCCCAGCGCGACCTGCCCCGCGCGATCATGCTGTCGCTGGTCATCGTCACGGCGCTGTACGTCCTCGTCGCCGCCGTCGCGGTCGGCGCCAAGCCCTGGAAGAACTTCACCGACTCCGAGGCCGCCCTCGCCCAGATCATGCGCGAGGTCACCGGGCAGACCTTCTGGGGCACGCTGCTGGCGTTCTGCGCGGTCATCGCCATCGCGAGCGTGGTCCTGACCGTGCTGTACGGCCAGACCCGCATCCTCTTCGCCATGTCCCGCGACGGGCTGGTGCCGAAGGTCTTCTCCAAGGTCCACCCGAAGACCAAGACCCCCCGCGCCAACACCCTGATCGTGTCGCTGTTCTGCGGTGTGCTGGCCGCCGCGATCCCGCTCGGGCAACTCGCCGACGCCACCAGCATCGGCACCCTGTTCGCCTTCGCGCTCGTCAACGTGGCCGTCGTGGTGCTGCGCCGGACCCGCCCGGACATGCCCCGCACCTTCCGGGTGCCGCTCTCCCCGCTCATGCCCGCCCTCGGCTTCGGCTTCTGCATCTGGATGATGGGCAGCCTGTCGGCCGTGACCTGGGTGGTCTTCGGTGTCTGGATGGCCGCCGGGCTCGTGTTCTACTTCGGGTACGGCTATCGCCGTTCCCGACTCGCACCATCCGAGAAGTGATCTACCCACTGTGCTGAACGATCTCGACGAACGCATCGTGCACGCCCTCGCCGAGGACGCCCGCCGCTCCTACGCCGACATCGGCCAGATCGTCGGCCTGTCCGCACCCGCCGTGAAACGGCGGGTGGACCGGCTGCGCGCCACCGGAGCCATCACCGGCTTCACCGTCCGGGTGGACCCGGCTGCCCTCGGCTGGGAGACCGAGGGGTTCGTCGAGATCTACTGCCGGGGCAACACCTCCCCGGAGACCATCCAGCGGGGCCTGGAGCGCTATCAGGAGGTCGTGGCCGCGTCCACCGTCACCGGGGACGCGGACGCGATCGCCCAGGTCTTCGCCTCCGACATGCGGCACTTCGAACGGGTCCTGGAGCGGATCGCCGGGGAGCCGTTCGTCGAGCGGACCAAGTCCGTGCTCGTGCTGTCGCCGCTGCTGCGGCGCTTCTCGTCGGGATCGCCCACGTAGATCCGGCGGCGTGCTCCGCCCGACCGGCCTATCATCGGTGTCATGACCTGGCGACATTGATCCCCGTCCGCGTCCTCCGAGGAGCGCCCCGGGCGCCGTACGTCCGCTGTCCGCCGGCTGACCAGGACGCTGTACGGCTACGCGTTCCTCGACGAGTTCGTCCTGCTCTACCCGGTGTACGCGCTGCTGTTCCGCGACACCGGGCTGTCGGTCTGGCAGATCTCCTCACTGTTCGCCCTGTGGTCGATCACCGGCGTGCTGCTGGAGATCCCCTCCGGCGCCTGGGCCGACGCCGTCTCCCGTCGCCGCCTGCTGTGCACCGGCCCGTTGCTCACGGCCGCCGGCTTCGCGCTGTGGACACTCCTTCCGTCGTACGGCGCCTTCGCGCTGGGCTTCGTGCTGTGGGGTGCGGGCGGCGCCCTCGCCTCCGGCGCGTACGAGGCGCTGGTCCACGACGAACTGGAACGGCTCGGCGCGGCCCACCGGTACGCCCGTGTCATGGGCCGGGCCCGGGCAGCCGGCCTGGTCGCCGTGATGGCGGCTACCGGACTTGCCGGACCCGTGTTCGCCTGGGGCGGCCACACCGCCGTAGGCGCCGCCAGCGTGCTGGTGTGCCTGCTGGCGGCGGCGACGGCGACCCGGCTCCCGGAACACCGGAGTCCGGCGGCCGGGCAGGACGGCTGGACCGCGACCCTGAGGGCCGGGCTCGCCGAGGCCCGCGCCGACCGGTCCGTACGCGGAGCGATCCTGCTGGTCCCGGCCGTCACCGCCGTGTGGGGCGCCCTCGACGAGTACACGCCCCTGCTGGTGGGGGACACCGGTGTCTCCGATGTGCTCGTGCCCTACCTGCTTCTGCTGATCTGGGCGGGCGCCACGGCCGGAGGACTGCTGGCCGGGGCGGGCGAACGCCTGGGCACCAAGGGCCTCGCGGCGCTGCTCGCGGGCGCGGCACTGGCGCTGGCCGTGGGCGCCGGTGCCGGCACCCCGGCCGGGATCGCCCTCGTGGCGCTCGCCTTCGGCGGTTTCCAGGCGGCGAGCGTGCTGGCCGACGCCCGGCTCCAGCAGCGCATCGACGACTCCGGCCGGGCCACCCTCACCTCGGTCGCCGGGCTGGGCACGGACCTGGCCACCGTCGCCGTGTACGTCGGCTATGGGGCGCTCGGCACGGCCACCGGACACGGCACGGCCTTCGCGTGGTTCGCCGTGCCGTCCCTGGTGACCGCGCTGCTCCTGGCCGCTAGAAGTCGGGCTGCCAGGGGATGACCGAGAAGTCGCCGGTCCCCTTCTTGACCTTCTCGAAGGGCGCCGAGCCCACGCACTTGGGCAGGCCCTTCGTCTCGACCGGGGTGCCCGTCGAGGCCCAGCTGTAGCCCAGCCGATCGCGGTGGCCGAGGTCGTGCACGGTGATCCCGACCCGCTTGCCCTTCGCGCCGGGCAGGTCGGAGGAGGTGATGACACCGGAGACGACGGCCACCTTGCCGCCGGTGAGCAGGCAGTCGACCTTCGCCTTCGCCCGGGCGCCCTCGCCGTTCAGGTAGTGGCTCCACTCGAAGGTGCCGGTGGCCTTCATCGGGTCGGCCTTGTCCTTCGCGGCAAGGTGCGCGTCGAAGGAGAAGGTGATGTCGTCCCCGGCCGAGCGGTACAGCTTGGCCTCGCCGGTGAGCGCGGCGGCCTCACGCGCCTGCACCGGGGAGCCGGAGCCGGAGCCGGAGTCGGAGGACGCGGCGGCGGAGGCCGCCGCGGCGGTCGCGGTGAGCAGCAGCGCGGCCCCGAACACGGCGGTCTTCGTACGGCGGTTCATGGCGGTCCTTTCCGCAAGGGGGACAGGTCGTCGGAACGCTCACCACTGTCCCGGCGCGGCGCCCGCCCCACATCGCTCCGAGGTCGCTACCCCGCCTCCGCCGCCCGGCGGGGAGCGCCGCACGGGTCCGCGCCCACGGGTGGACCGACGTACGACCGCGGGCCCGCAACGAATCGCCGCCGAGCCCTCGACGGACGCAATGATCAGCTCACCGGCGCGCAACGGCTGCTCCTTGTCCGCCCGAGCCCGCCGACCGTACCGTCTAACAGGCCGCCGAAATCCCCCGCGTCCCGGTGAGGAACACGCATGCGCACCGCCCTGCTCCAGAGCTCCGGCCGCCCCGGCTCCACCGTCGAGAACCTCAAGGTCCTCGACGAGGCCGCGGGCCGGGCCGCCGCCGCGGGCGCCGGGCTGCTCGTCACGTCGGAGATGTTCCTGACGGGGTACGCGATCGGCGACGACATCGGCCGCCTCGCCGAGCCCGCCGACGGAGACCGCGCGGACGCCGTCGCCGAGATCGCGACCGGCCACGGCCTGGCGATCGCCTACGGCTACCCCGAGCGGGCGGGCGACGCCGTGTTCAACTCCGCCCAGCTGATCTCCGCCGACGGCACCCGGCTCGCGAACTACCGCAAGACCCACCTCTTCGGCTGCTTCGAGCGCGACCACTTCACCCCGGGGGACCAGCCGGTCGTCCAGGCGGAGATCGACGGTCTGCGCGTCGGCATCCTGATCTGCTACGACGTGGAGTTCCCGGAGAACGTCCGCGCCCACGCCCTGGCCGGCACCGACCTGCTGCTCGTCCCGACGGCCCAGATGCACCCGTTCCAGTTCGTCGCCGAGTCGATGATCCCGGTGCGGGCCTTCGAGAACCAGATGTACGTCGCGTACGTCAACCGGGTCGGCCGGGAAGGCGAGTTCGAGTTCGTGGGGCTGTCCACGCTCGCCGGGCCCGACGGGGTCGCCCGCACCCGGGCCGGACGGGGCGAGGAGCTGGTCCTCGCCGATGCCGACCCGGTTCTCCTCGCCGCGTCCCGCGAGGCCAACCCGTATCTGCTGGACCGGCGCCCGGGCCTGTACGGGTCGCTCGCCTGATCCCCCCACACCTGTCTGTTCTTCTGCAAGGAGTCCGTACCCCATGACGTCCACCGTGCCCAACGCCGTCGAGCACGCAGACGCGCAGCAGCCGCCGATCACCATGTTCGGCCCGGACTTCCCGTACGCCTACGACGACTTCCTCGCCCACCCGGCGGGTCTCGGGCAGATACCCGCGACCGAGCACGGCACGGAGGTCGCGGTCATCGGTGGCGGCCTGTCCGGCATCGTCGCCGCGTACGAGCTGATGAAGATGGGCCTCAAGCCGGTCGTGTACGAGGCGGACCAGATCGGCGGCCGGCTGCGGACGGTGGGCTTCGACGGGTGCGACGAGTCCCTCACCGCCGAGATGGGCGCGATGCGCTTCCCGCCGTCGTCCACGGCGCTCCAGCACTACATCGACCTGGTCGGTCTCCAGACGCGGTCCTTCCCCAACCCTCTCGCGGAGGCGACCCCTTCGACGGTCGTCGACCTCAAGGGCGAGTCGCACTACGCCGAGACCGTCGCCGACCTGCCCCAGGTCTACCGGGACGTCGCCGAGGCGTGGAACAGGTGCCTGGAGGAGGGCGCCGACTTCACCGACATGAACCGGGCCCTGCGCGAGCGGGACGTCCCGCGCATCCGCGAGATCTGGTCCCGGCTCGTCGAGAAGCTCGACAACCAGACCTTCTACGGCTTCCTCTGCGACTCCGAGGCGTTCAAGTCCTTCCGGCACCGCGAGATCTTCGGCCAGGTCGGCTTCGGCACGGGCGGCTGGGACACCGACTTCCCCAACTCCATCCTGGAGATCCTCCGCGTCGTCTACACGGAGGCCGACGACCACCACCGCGGTATCGTCGGCGGCTCCCAGCAGCTGCCGCTGCGCCTCTGGGAGCGCGAGCCCGCGAAGATCGTCCACTGGGCGCAGGGCACCTCGCTCGCGAGCCTGCACGACGGCGGCGAGCCCCGCCCCGCGGTGACCCGGCTGCACCGCACGGCCGGCAACCGCATCACGGTGACCGACGCCAACGGCGACATCCGCACCTACCGGACGGCGATCTTCACCGCCCAGTCCTGGATGCTGCTGTCGAAGATCGACTGCGACGACTCGCTCTTCCCGATCGACCACTGGACAGCGATCGAGCGGACCCACTACATGGAGTCCTCGAAGCTCTTCGTGCCCGTGGACCGGCCCTTCTGGCTGGACAAGGCCGTCGACGACAGGGGGAATCCGACCGGCCGGGACGTCATGTCGATGACGCTCACCGACCGTATGACGCGCGGGACCTACCTGCTCGACGACGGCCCGGACAAGCCCGCCGTCATCTGCCTCTCCTACACCTGGTGCGACGACAGCCTGAAGTGGCTGCCGCTGTCCGCGAACGAGCGGATGGAGGTCATGCTGAAGTCGCTCGGCGAGATCTATCCCAAGGTCGACATCCGCAAGCACATCATCGGCAACCCGGTGACCGTCTCCTGGGAGAACGAGCCCTACTTCATGGGCGCGTTCAAGGCCAACCTGCCCGGTCACTACCGCTACCAGCGGCGCCTGTTCACGCACTTCATGCAGGAGGAGCTGCCCGAGGACAAGCGCGGCATCTTCCTCGCCGGCGACGACATCTCCTGGACGGCCGGCTGGGCCGAGGGCGCAGTCCAGACCGCCCTCAACGCGGTCTGGGGCGTCATGCACCACTTCGGCGGCACGACCGACCCGACCAACCCGGGGCCCGGCGACGTCTATGACGAGATCGCGCCGGTGGAACTCCCGGAGGACTGACGGGCGCGGGCCCCGCGAGAGGTCCGATGGAGGCGTGAGCGCACCCGCTGTACCCGCCGCACCGGTCGTGGTCGCGGGCGTCGTCCGGCCTCCGGTGCGGGAGCGGCGGGGCCGGCGTCGTCGTCCGGCTCACCTGCCGGAAGCCTGCGTCGGATCACCATGGCGATCACGGCGGCGATGGCGCTCAGGGACACGGCGAGTCCGCCCAGGCCGGTGATCGCCATGGTGATCTGTCGCCACACGTCCCTGGCCCAGGAGAGCCAGTCGTCGTCCGCCGCCGGCGGCGCCGCCGCGTCCACGGTCCAGATCAGGGGTGGCCTCTCCACCAGCACCGTGTCGGTGTCGCGGAGGTAGGAGGTCATGGTGAGCGCGACGCTGAACGCCCCCGCACGCTCGGCGCGCACTTCCCACAGCCAGACAGCGACGTCCTTGCGGCTGAGGACACTCTGTCGTTCCGACGACAGTGGCGTGCACCGCACACCGGTACCGGAGCAGTGCAGCTTCACCCCTATCTGCGTACCCGCGCTGGCGACCGCCTGGGACTCACCGGGGCCGGACGCGGCCCGGGCGCCCGGAATCTCGACCCGGAACCGGCGTGGCGGCGCATCCGCCACGAGCCCCAGGGCTCGCGGGTTCGTGTGGACGACCGGGACGTCGAAGAGGTGGCGACGCTCCCGCTCGATCTCCTCGGGATAGGAGAACCGGTTGGACGGGGGTGCCGTCCCCATCGCCGCACCACCGGGCCGGTCAGCCTCCTCGCTTCGCGTGACGAACCCGACGAAGCTCCCCCAGACCAGGGCGAGCGAGAGCCCGAGCGCCACCCAGGAAGCACCGCCCAGAACATCGAGGACCAAGAGCACCGAGCTGCGCCGGCGAGTCGCCCACGCGCGTAATCCGACCATGCGCGCACAGCGTAGTGAACGATCCTGTCACCAAGCCCACGGCCGAAATCGCCGCCGGTGCAACCGAGTTGGATCGCCCTTACAACGGCGTGAGCAGCATGCGCCCCGCGAGGCCCGCCGCCGCGTCCAGGTGCTCGGTGAAATCCTGGGCCACGTCGGGGAGTCCGCGCAGTGCCCACAGGGCCCGGGCCGCCGTCCAGGAGGCGTCCCGGGCGCGGTCCAGGCTCCAGGAGCCCAGCAGGTGGGTCAGCGGGTCGGCGATCTGGAGGAGATCGGGGCCCGGCATCAGATCTTCGCGGATGCGCTCCTCCAACGAGACGAGGAGATCGCCCACCGTGTCGAACTCGTCCTCCAGGTCGGCGGGTGCGCAGTCGAGCGTACGGCAGGTGTCCACGACGGCCAGCGCGAGATCGTGCCCGATGTGGGCGTTGATGCCCGCGAGGGCGAACTGCAACGGCCGTACCCCGGGATGGCGGCGGAACTGGAACAGCGGCCGCCAGCAGGCGGGTGGGCGCCGCTCTCCCGCCGCCGCGTCGACCGCCTCCAGGTACCGCTCCGCGAACCGTACGTCCAGCGTGATCGCGGCATGCGGGTCCGCGAACCGCCCGGTGTCGACGTACCGGTCCACCGTCTCCGTCACCGCCAGGTAGACGCGGTTGAAGACCGCCACCCCGTCCCGGGGGTGCAGTGCCGCATCGAGGGCGCGCATACGGGAGATGACCCCGTCGACCGGAGTGTCCACGGCTGAGGGGACTTGTTCGCATCGCGGCATGCGGGCAGAGTCCCAGCTCTAGGCCGGCGGGAGTACCGGCTGGCCCGGCGCTTCCCCGAAACGGGGGAACGCCGCCCGCCGCAGGGGGAGGGGGAGCAGGACCGTGTCAGGCTCACGTGCCCAGCGCCTGGCAGCCCGCAGGGCCGAGCGCAGGCGCGCCGCCCGGCGTGGCGCGATGGTCGTGGCGGCCTCCGTCGTGGTCGCGGCCGGTGTGGTCGCCGGGGCGCTCTCCGCGGTCGAGGACCGGCGATCATCGGACGAGGCCCGGCCCTCCGAGGTGTCCGCCTCGCCCCGCCTGGCGTCCCTGCCCGCGGTGCCGTCGGTGTCCCCGTCGGTTTCCGAGCCCGCCTCGCCCGCACCGTCTCCGTCGAAGAGCGCCGTCCCCGCGCCTTCACCCCGGAAGGCCGAGACCAGAGTGCGGAAGACGGCCCCGGCCGTGACCGGCCGGCTCTACCGCCACCCCGACTCCCAGGTGCTCGACTGGATCCGGGCCCACGACGACGACCCGCGCCACGCGGTCATCGCGTCCCGCATCGCCGAGCGGCCTGCCGCCGTCTGGTTCGCCGACTACGCCCCGGACACGCTCACCGCCCGGGTCGCCGCGGTGACGTCCGGCGGCGCGGCACAGGGCCGGGTGCCCGTCGTCGTGCCGTACGCGATACCCGGCCGGGACTGCGGCGGCCATTCCCAGGGCGGAGCGCCCGACCTGGACGCGTACGACGCCTGGATCGACCGGTTCGCGGCCGGGCTGGGCTCCGGCGAGGTCATCGTCGTCCTGGAGCCGGACTCGGTCGCCCAGACCGAGTGCCTCTCCGCCGGTGCACGCGCGGACCGCTTCGCCTCGCTGGCCCGGGCAGGCCGCGTCCTGAAGGCCGCCAACCCCCGGGCACGCGTGTACTACGACGCCGGACACTCGGGCTGGAACGCGCCCGGCAAGCAGGCGGTATGGCTGCGGCAGGCCGGCGCCGCCTCGCCCGAGTCCTCCGACGGGATCTTCAGCAACGTCTCCAACTTCCACACCACCGCCGACGAGGTCGCCTACGACCGGCGGGTCCTGGACGCCCTCGGCGGCCCGGCGAGCCTGGGCGCCGTCATCGACACCAGCCGCAACGGCAACGGCGCCCCGGCCGACGGGGAGTGGTGCGACCCGTCGGGCCGCAAGCTCGGCCGGACCCCGACCCTCGGCACCGGCGAGGCCCGGATCGACGCCTACCTGTGGGTGAAACTGCCCGGGGAGTCGGACGGCTGCAAGGGCAGGCCGGGGACGTTCACGGCGTCGTACGCCTACGAGCTGGCCTCGCCGTAGGCACTACGACTCGCCTCGCCGGAGGACGCTACGACCTCGCCCCGCCGTAGGAGCTACGGCTTCCCCTCGTCGTAGGAGGAGGTGCCCTCGTCCAACAGCGGATGCTGCGTCTTCAGATGGGCCGGGGCGAAGGCCCGCAGGGCGTGGTAGCCGGTGATGACGACGATCGTGCCGAGCGCGATGCCGCTCAGCGAGAACATGTCCGTGAACTTCATGGTGACGTTGCCGACGCCGATGATGATGCCCGCGGCGGCCGGGACCAGGTTCAGCGGATTGCGCAGATCCACCCTGGCGTTGAGCCAGATCTGGGCGCCGAGCAGGCCGATCATGCCGTACAGGATGACGGTGATGCCGCCGAGCACCCCGCCCGGGATCGCCGCGACGACCGCGCCGAACTTCGGGCAGACGCCGAAGAGCAGGGCGAAGCCGGCGGCGGCCCAGTAGGCGGCCGTGGAGTAGACGCGGGTCGCGGCCATCACGCCGATGTTCTCGGAGTACGTGGTGTTGGGCGGGCCGCCGACCGCGGTGGACAGCATCGAGCCGACGCCGTCGGCCGAGATCGCCGTGCCGAGCCTGCTGTCCAGCGATTCGCCGGTCATCTCGCCGACCGCCTTGACGTGCCCGGCGTTCTCCGCGACCAGCGCGATGACGACCGGCAGGGCGACCAGGATCGCCGACCACTCGAAGGACGGGGCGTGCAGCGTCGGCAGCCCGATCCAGTCGGCCTTCTCCACGCCGGAGAGGTCGAGCCGCCAGTGGTCGGTGAGCTTGCCGCTCGCGTCCACCGAGTGGATCTTGCCGAAGACCAGGTCGAAGACCCAGGAGATGCCGTATCCGAAGACCAGCCCCAGGAAGATCGCGATCCGGGACCAGAACCCGCGCAGGCAGACGACCGCCAGACCGGTGAACAGCATCGTCAGCAGGGCCGTCCACTGGTCCTGCGGCCAGTACGTCGATGCCGTCACCGGTGCCAGGTTGAAGCCGATCAGCATCACCACGGCGCCGGTCACGACCGGCGGCATCGTGGCGTGGATGATCCGTGCGCCGAACCGCCGCACGGCGAGCCCGACCAGGAACAGCGCGGCGCCGACGACGAAGACCGCGCCGGTGACGGTGGCGCTGCTGCCGCCCTGCGCGCGGATGACCGCCGCCACCCCCACGAAGGACAGCGAGCAGCCCAGGTAACTGGGCACGTGGCCGCGCGTGGCCAGCAGGAACACGATGGTCGCGACGCCCGACATCATGATCGCGAGGTTGGGGTCCAGGCCCATCAGGACCGGGGCCACGAAGGACGCCCCGAACATGGCCACCACATGCTGGGCGCCGAGCCCGGCCGTGCGGGGCCATGTGAGCCGCTCGTCGGGGCGGACCACCGCGCCGGGCGCCGGGGTGCGTCCGTCGCCGCCGTGCAGTTTCCAGCGGACGCCGAGATCCATGGTGCGGTATCGCTTTCGTCGTGCGTGCGAGTATCCGGACCATTGTCGGGGTGCGTCGGAAACGGTGGTGACCGGGGCTGACCTGGACGGCCGGGCGGGTGGTCCGCTCAGGGCCGCGGGCCGGGAACCGCCGCCGTCTCCGGACGCCCGGCCTTCACCCGGTCGCCCGGGCGCAGCACCCGCGCGAACGCCACCAGGCCGCAGGACAGCAGCGTCACCAGGCAGAACGACACCATCAGACTGGTCGCCTGGGCCAGCATGCCGATCGCGCTCGGCGCGATCAGGCCCGAGGTGTACGTGATGGTCGCGACGCCTGCGATGGCCAGACTCGGATTCGAGCCGCTGCGGCCCGCCGCCGCGAAGCACAGCGGTACGACGACCGCGATGCCAAGCCCCATCAGCGCGAACCCGCTCATGGCCACCGCCGGATGGTCCGCGACCACGATCAGCAGACCGCCGAGAACGGCGAGCACACCGCTGACCCGTACGGTCCGCACGGCACCGAAGCGGTCCACGATCCTGTCACCGGCGATCCGGGCGATGGCCATGGTGAGCGTGAAGCCCGTGGTGCACGCCGCCGCGAGACCGGCCGAGGTCTCCAGCCGCTCGCGCAGATAGACGGCCGACCAGTCGAGGCTCGCGCCCTCGGCGAACACCGCGCAGAACCCGACCGCGCCGATGAGCAGGGCCGAGCGGGGCGGCAGCGCGAACCTCGGCGGCGGCTCCTCGTCCTCGGCGGGCTGGAGGTCGAGCACCCACTGGCAGGCCACCACGCCGATCACGGTGAGGACCACGGCGGCCAGCAGATGGTGCAGCCGGGCGTCCGAGCCGAGGTGCGCGGCGAGCGTGCCGGCCGCCGAGCCGATCAGGGCACCCGCGCTCCACATGCCGTGCAGCCCGGACATGATCGACCGGCCGAGGCGGTTCTCGACCTCGACACCCAGCGCGTTCATCGCCACGTCCGCCATGCCCGCCGTCGCTCCGTAGGTGAACAGGGCCAGGCAGAGCGTGAGCAGGTTCGGGGCGAGGGACGGCAGGACCAGCGAGAGGGTCCACAGGGCGATCAGCCCGCGCAGCGCGTTGCGGGCTCCGAACCGGTGGCTGACGCTGCCTGCGAGCGGCATGGCGACGGACGCGCCGAGCGCGGGGAAGGCGAGCGCGATCCCCAGCTGCCCGGCGCTCACGCCCGCGTGGTCCTGGATCCAGGGCACGCGGGTGGCGAACGAGCCGGTCACGGCGCCGTGCACGGCGAAGACCACGGCCACCGCGTACCGGGACCGTTTCACCTCGCGCAGTTCGTCGACCACGTTGCCCATTCTGCGGTCCCCCTCCAGCTCTCTGCCGCGCTCACGTCATGCGGGCGTAAACTATCAGGAACCCTGCCTGATAATAAGAGAGTCTCCCGGCGGGCCACGGCCGACGGACCCGTCGATCTGGAAGGATCCCGGCATGCCCGCATCCCCGAGCACCGCCCGGGTCATCAACGACCGGCTCGCCCTGCGTCTGCTCCAGCGGGAGGGCCCGCTGACGGCAGGGCAGCTGAAGCAGCTGACCGGTCTGTCCCGGCCGACCGTCGCCGACCTCGTCGAACGCCTCACCCTCGCCGGTCTCATCGCGGTCGTCGGCGAGGCGGGGGAGCAGCGGCGCGGGCCCAACGCCAAGGTGTACGGCATCGTCGCCGACCGGGCGCACCTCGCCGCGCTGGACGTACGCACCGAGGGTGTCTCGGTCGCCGTCGCCGACCTGGTGGGCCGGGTGCTGGCCGAGGCGTCGGTGCCCATCGGGGGTGACATGGCGACGGGTCCCGCCGTGGAACAGGCGGTCGCGCTGGTCGAGCGGGTGGTGAAGGAGGCCGGCGCCGACCGGCTGCACACCGTCGGCATCGGGGCGCCCGGCCTGATCGACCCGGCCAGCGGCGAACTCCGTGACTCCTCCGGGCTGCCGGAGTGGCACCGGCGTCTGGTCGCCGCCCTTCAGGAGCGGCTGCCCGAGACACGGGTGAGCGTCGAGAACGAGACCAACCTCGCGGCGCTGGCCGAGCAGCGCGACGGCGCCGCCCGGGACCGGGAGACGTTCGTCCTGCTGTGGCTGGGCCACGGCACGGGCGCGGCCGTGGTCCTCGACGGCGCGCTACGGCGAGGTGCCTCGGGCGGCACCGGCGAGATCGGCTTCCTCCCGGTCCCGGGCGCGACCACGCTGCCGTCCGCGACGGACTGCGAGGGCGGCTTCCACGGCCTGGCCGCATCGGCAGCGGTCGTGGACCTGGCGGCGGAGCACGGGGTTCCGGCGGAGCCGGGGCAGGAGGCGTCGACGGTGGGAGTCGTACGGGCGGCGGTGGGTGTGGTGCGGACCGCGGTGGGCCAGGTGCGGGAAGCGGAGGGTGGAGGATCTCGGCCCGAGGGTGGGGACGACCTGCTGGTCCCGCCCGCGTCCGCCGCCCCCGCTGCCCGCTTCCTCGACGCCCTGGCCGATCGGCTCGCCGTCGGGGTCGCCTCGGTGGTGGCGATTCTCGACCCGGGGTGCGTGGTACTCGGGGGCGAGGTCGGGCAGGCCGGTGGCGAGGAGCTCGCCGGACGGGTCCAGGACCGTATCGCCCGGATGACGCCCCTGCCGACGGAGGTACGGACGACCACCCTGGGCGGCGGCGCGGTCCTGCGCGGCGCCCTCCTCACGGCCCGTGACCGGGCGCAGGAGGAACTCTTCACCCCCGGGGAGCGACCGATCCAGCGCTAGGACGCCCCTGGCCTGAACCTCCCGCGCCTCGTCCCACCTCCGCCAGGCCCGGGCCTCCCCGCTACGCCCGGGACCGCCTGCTCCCCGTCCGCACCTGCCCGCCCCCGAACCGCCCTTCCAGATACGCCTCGAACGTCCCCGTGCCGACCGCTCGCCGCGGCGTCAGATGACCCCCGCTCCGGAAACCCCGGTACGCCGCTCCCCACAGCGGGACGTTCACCACCGCGCGACGCCGGCCGGACGCCTTGAGATACGCGCGAGCCAGCGACTCCAACGTCCGTACCTCCGGCCCGCCCATGTCCTCGACCCGCCCCGCCGGTTCACCCGCCGCCAGCTCGCACAGCCGGTCCGCGACCTCGGCCACCTCGACCGGCTGGTCCCGCACACCGGCAGGCAGGAACAGGACCGGCAGCTTCGACAGCCCCCGCAGCATCATGACCAGCAGGTCGTGGAACTGCGTCGCCCGCAGCACGGTCCACCCGAGCCCCGACTCCTCGACCTGCCGCTCCACGGCGAGCTTGCTCTTATAGTAGCCGAACGGCACCTGGTCGACGCCCACGATCGAGATGTAGACGAAGTGCCGCACCCCGGCCCCGCGCGCCGCCCCGATCAGGTTCGCCGCCGCCCGCTCGTCGCCCTTCTGCGCCGACGCGCAGTGCACGATCGTGTCCACCCCGGCGACGGCCGCAGCCAGCGCGCCCCCGCCCTCCATCAGGTCGACCGCGTACGGCTGGGCGTGCCGGCTGAGCACCCGCACCTCGTGCCCGTCCGCGCGCAGCCGCTCGGCGACGAGCCGGCCGAGTGTTCCGGTGCCACCGGTCACCAGGATCGTGGTCATGCCGTTCAGTCCCTTCGAAGGCCCGGGCGCTCCGGCCGGAGCGCCCCTCACCGACTGAGACCGAACGCCCCCGCCGAAATGTGACAGACCCACCCGGCGGTCCCGCGACCGCGCCTGCCTACGGCCGGGCGAGCTGACGCCGTGCGAATCCCAGCTTCTCGGGATTGACCACGGCCCGTACCCCGGTGACCAGCCCGTCACGCACCTCGAAGGCCGCCAGGCCGACGAGTGTGTCGCCCGCCCAGGTCGCCAGCCCTGTCGCACCGTTGACCTCGACGGGCACGAAGTCCAGGCCCACCGTGAACTTCGGGCCCCCGCCCGCCAGGAACCGGGCGATCCTGGGACCGCCCTCGATCGGCCACCGGGCAGCGGTGACCTTGCCGCCACCGTCGCTCCACCAGGTGGCGTCGGCCGCGAGCAGCTTCTCCAGCCCGGCCAGGTCACCGTCGCGGGCCGCCGTGATGAACGACGCGACCAGCTCCTCCTGCTGCTCGGACGCGGGCTCGAAACGGGCTTGCGGTTCGCCCACCCGCCGTACGGCCCGCCGGTACAGCTGACGGCAGTTCGCCTCGCTCAGGTCCAGGACCCCGGCGATCTCCCGGTGCCCGTACCCGAAGGCTTCCCGCAGCACGTACACCGCGCGTTCCGTCGGCGTGAGCCGCTCCAGCAGCACCAGCATCGCCATCGACACGGCGTCCCGCTGCTCGGCCGACTCCAGGGGGCCGAGTGTGTCGTCCCCGGTTACCACCGGCTCCGGCAGCCAGGTCCCGACATACCGCTCGCGCCGGGCGCGCGCGGACGTCAGCCGGTTCAGGCAGAGGTTGGTGACGACCTTGGCGAGCCAGGCCGCCGGATGCTCGATCCCCGTACGGTCGGCGCCGCTGTAGCGCAGAAACGCGTCCTGGACCGCGTCCTCGGCCTCCGCGGCGGAACCCAGCAGCCGGTAGGCGAGCGAGAACAACCTCGGCCGGTGGACCTCGAATTCGTCGGCGATCGTCGTGGTCATGGGGCTCACCCTGCCAGAGCGCCGTCCGCCCGGCCTGGGAAGGCCCGGCGACGGGCAAGGGCCGTCGTCACCGCCGCCGGGCCGGTCATGGAGGGGGTGCCAACCCTGGAGCCGACCCTAGAAAGGACTAGACCACACCGTCAATAGGTGCGTACCAATACCGGTGAGCGCGGCGCCACGTTCTGTGAGGCAGCCCACACCGATCGCCTCTTTGAACGTCGATCAGGCGTGGCACACTGGCCGTATACCAGTAGCAGCGCACTCCGGGGTCGGTGAAAGTCCGAACCGGCGGTTACAGTCCGCGACCCGATCGCCTCCAGCGATCGGTTGACCAGGTGAAATTCCTGGACCGACGGTTAAAGTCCGGATGGGAGGCAGTGCGCGGCGGGCAGGCATCCGTGCGTGCCGCCGAAGAGGTCCGTCCCCTCGGGGCGGGCTCCGTCCGGCGTCGCCCCCGGTGCCTCTGCTCGTACATCTGTCGTCATCGACAGCCCCGGAGTCCGTGCCCGAAGAGGCAGGAGGACCCGGGAAGTGTTCACCGGAATCGTCGAAGAGCTGGGCGAGATCACCGCCGTCGAGACCCTCGACGACGCCTGTCGCTTCCGCCTGCGCGGTCCCGTCGTCACCCAAGGCGCCAAGCACGGCGACTCGATCGCGGTCAACGGCGTCTGCCTCACGGTCGTCGACCACGAGGGCGACGAGTTCACCGCCGACGTGATGGCCGAGACCCTGAACCGCTCCAGCCTGGGTGCCCTCGCGGTCGGCAGCCGCGTCAACCTCGAACGCCCCATGGCCGTCGGCGAACGCCTCGGCGGGCACATCGTGCAGGGCCATGTCGACGGCACGGGCCAGATCCTGGAGCGCAGGCCGTCCGAGAACTGGGAGATCGTCAAGATCTCCCTCCCCGCGGACCTCACCCGCTACGTGGTCGAGAAGGGCTCCATCACCGTCGACGGCATCAGCCTCACCGTCGTCGACGCCGGCGCCGATCACTTCACCGTGAGCCTCATCCCCACCACCCTCGCCCTGACCACGCTCGGCCACAAGGGACCCGGCGACCCGGTCAACCTCGAGGTGGACGTGATCGCCAAATACGTCGAGCGGATGATCGGCGACCGGGTGCTGGGCGACCGGGTGCGGGGGGCGGACCGGTGAACTGGCTCAACTCCGAGGCCTTCTCGCTCTTCGGCCAGCACATCAAGTGGTCGGACATGATCGGCAACGTGATCGGTCTGATCGGCCTCGCCTTCGGCTGGCGGCGCTCGATATGGACCTGGCCCGCCCAGTTCCTTTCCGGCCTCATCCTCTTCGCGGCCTTCGCCACCGCCCACCTCGCGGGCAGCGCCGGCAAGCAGATCGTCGTGATGCTCGTCGCCGGCTACGGCTTCTGGCAGTGGAACCGCGGCCGGCAGCAGGCCCAGGACGGCTCCATCGCCGTACGGTTCGCCACCTGGCGCGAGCGCGGGGCGCTGGCCGCCGCGGCCGCCGTCGGCACCCTCGCGGTCGGCGGTCTCTTCACCGCCTTCCCGACCCTCTCCTGGGACCCCTGGCCGGACGCGTACATCTTCGTCGGCACCGTCGTCGCGATGTACGCCCAGGCCCGCGGCATGGTCGAGTTCTGGTTCGCCTGGCTGCTGGTCGACCTGGTCGGCGTCCCGCTGAACTTCGCCAACGGCTTCGCCTTCTCCGGCTTCGTCTACATCATCTACGGCGCGCTCGTCCTGTGGGGCCTGCGCGACTGGTGGCTGCGCTCGCGCGCGGCAGCACAGCCCACCCTGGAAGGAGCGCCGGCATGAGCGCCCACCCGTCACCCGCCACCACCCTGAACGAGGCGCTTTGCGCCACCCCCTCGACATCTGTCCTGTACGGCACCGACGACATCGAGGACTTCGCGCTCGACCCCGTCGAACAGGCCATCGCCGACATCGCGGCCGGCCGTCCGGTCGTGGTCGTCGACGACGAGGACCGGGAGAACGAGGGCGACCTCGTCATCGCCGCCGAGAAGGCGACCCCCGAGATCGTCGCCTTCATGATGAGCGAGTGCCGCGGCCTGATCTGCGCCCCCATGGAGGGCGACGAACTCGACCGGCTGCGCCTGCCGCAGATGGTCGAGGACAACACCGAGTCGATGCAGACCGCGTTCACGGTCTCCGTCGACGCCTCCGCCGCGCACGGCGTGAGCACCGGCATCTCGGCCTCCGACCGCGCCACCACGCTCCAACTGCTCGCCGACGGCGTCACAGGCCCCGACGACTTCGTCCGCCCCGGCCACATCTTCCCGCTGCGCGCCCGGCCCGGCGGAGTCCTGACCCGCAACGGCCACACCGAGGCCGCCGTCGACCTCGCCCGCCTCGCGGGCCTGCGCCCGGCCGGAGCGATCGTCGAGATCGCCGGCGAGGACGGCACGATGCTGCGGCTGCCCGAGTTGATCCCCTTCGCACGCAAGCACGGCCTGACGATCATCTCCATCGAGGACCTGATCGCCTACCGCCGCGGCAGCGAGCCGACCGTCCGCCGCGAGGCCAAGACCCGGCTGCCCACCGCCCACGGCACCTTCACTGCGTACGGCTACCGCTCCACCGTCGACGGCGTCGAGCACGTCGCCCTCGTGCACGGCGAGATCGGCGACGGCCAGGACGTCCTCGTCCGCGTCCACTCCGAATGCCTCACCGGCGACGTCTTCGGCTCCGCCCGCTGCGACTGCGGCCCCCAGCTGGACGCCTCCCTGGCCCGTATCCAGGCCGAGGGCAGGGGAGTGGTGGTCTACCTGCGCGGACACGAGGGGCGCGGCATCGGCCTGATGTCCAAGCTGCGCGCCTACGAACTCCAGGAGCGCGGCCGCGACACCCTCGACGCCAACCTCGAACTCGGCCTGCCCGCCGACGCCCGCGACTACGCCGCCGGCGCCCAGATCCTCGCCGACCTCGGCGTGCGCGGTGTGCGGCTGCTGACCAACAACCCCGACAAGACCGACGCGCTCGTCCGCCACGGCATCGCCGTCGAGGCGCGGGTGCCGATGCCCGTGAGCGCCGGCGAGCACAACCTCCGCTACCTGCGCACCAAGCGGGACCGGATGGGCCACGACCTGCCCTGGCTCGACACGACCACCGTGCCGGCCTGCAGCAACCAGTAAGACAGCACAGCGAGAAGGCTCTGAGGAGAGACGTGAGCGGCAAGGGTGCACCGGAACTGTCCGTACGCAATGTGGGTGACCTCAGGGTCGCCGTCATCGCGGCACAGTGGCACGAGAAGGTGATGGACGGTCTGGTCGACGGCGCTCTGCGCGCCCTGCACGACCTGGGCATCGACGAGCCGACCCTGCTCAGGGTCCCCGGCAGCTGGGAGCTGCCGGTCGTCGCCAAGGTCCTCGCGGGCCGCGGCTACGACGCGATCGTCGCCCTGGGCGTCGTCATCCGCGGGGGCACGCCCCACTTCGAGTACGTGTGCCAGGGCGTGACCCAGGGCCTGACCCAGGTGTCGGTCGAGACCGGCGTCCCGGTCGGCTTCGGCGTGCTGACCTGCGACACCGACGAGCAGGCCCTGGACCGCGCGGGCCTGCCCGGCTCGAACGAGGACAAGGGACACGAGGCGGTGACGGCGGCGGTGGCGACCGCGGCCACCCTCCGCTCGGTATCCGAACCCTGGCGCTGACGGAAGGCGTGGGTGGCATAGGCTGAGCGTCACCATGTCCAAGAAGACGTTCGAGGAGCTCTTCACCGAGCTCCAGCACAAGGCCGCCCAGGGCGATCCCGCCACTTCCCGCACCGCAGAGCTGGTCGAGAAGGGCGTCCATGCCATCGGCAAGAAGGTCGTAGAAGAGGCCGCCGAAGTCTGGATGGCCGCCGAGTACGAGGGCAAGGAAGCGGCAGCCGAGGAGATCTCGCAGCTGCTGTACCACGTCCAGGTGATGATGGTCGCCCGCGGCATCTCCCTCGACGACGTCTACGCCCACCTGTAAGCCGCGGCACGCCGCACCCGTCCCCGTAAGACACCACGCAAAGGAAGCCGACCTCATGCTGCGCATCGCCGTCCCCAACAAGGGTTCCCTGTCCGGCCCTGCGGCGGAGATGCTGCATGAGGCCGGCTACCAGCAGCGCCGGGAGTCCAAGGAGCTGCGGATCGTCGACCCGGTCAACGAGGTCGAGTTCTTCTACCTCCGCCCCCGCGACATCGCCATCTACGTCGCCTCCGGCCAGCTCGACATCGGCCTCACCGGCCGCGACCTGCTGATCGACTCGGGCGCCGACGCCGAGGAGATCCTCCCGCTCGGCTTCGCCCGCTCCACCTTCCGCTACGCCTGCAAGCCCGGCACCGTCGGCGGCCTGGCGGACCTCGCCGGCAAGACCGTCGCCACCTCCTACGAGGGCATCGTCGCGGCGCACCTCGCCGACCACGGCATCGACGCCTCCGTCGTCCACCTCGACGGCGCCGTCGAGACCGCCATCCAGCTCGGCGTCGCCCAGGTCATCGCGGACGTTGTCGAGACCGGCACCTCGCTGCGCAACGCGGGCCTCGAGGTCGTCGCCGAGCCGATCATGAAGTCCGAGGCCGTCGTGATCCGCCGCACCGGCGCGGACGCCGACGACCCCAAGGTGCAGCAGTTCCTGCGCCGCCTCCAGGGCGTCCTGGTCGCCCGCACGTACGTGATGATGGACTACGACTGCCGCGTGGAGCAGCTCGAGAAGGCCGTCGCCCTCACCCCCGGCCTGGAGTCGCCGACCGTCTCCCCGCTGCACAACGAGGGCTGGGTCGCCGTCCGCGCGATGGTCCCCGCCAAGGAGGCGCAGCGCATCATGGACGACCTCTACGACATCGGCGCCCGAGCCATCCTGACCACGGCCATCCACGCCTGCCGTCTCTGAGGGGCGTACAGCGATGTCCGATCTGCCCACTCTGCCCGTCACTTTCCGGCCGGGCAGCACCCGAGCGGTGCTGCTCTCCGCCGCCGTCGCCATCCTGGTCGTGATCACGGCCGTCGCGATGCTGCTGAAGCAGCTCAGCCCCGCCGAGCGCCTCAGCTTCGTCGTCACGGCGCTGCTGCTGGACGCGGTGCTGCTCCTGCTGGCCCGGCCCAAGGTCGTCGCCGACGAGTCCGGCGTCACCGTGGTGAACCTCACGAATAAGCGCCGGCTGGAGTGGGCCGAGATCCTTCAGGTCACCCTCCGGCCCGGCGACCCCTGGGTGTTCCTCAACCTCAGCGACGGCACCAGCCTGCCTGTCCTCGGTATTCAGCCGGGTATCGCGAGGCAGCGGGCCATCGCCGACGCCCGGGCCCTGCGGGCCCTCGCCGAGGCCCGTTCCGCGGCGGACGAGCGGCAGCGGAGCTGACTCGGGGAAACCATTGGGCGGTCGCCACTGCCGCACCGGGCCGTGTCTTGATTAATCTGTTGGCGGAGGCGTGTACGGATGCGCCTCCGCCTCTGCTGCCCCGCCCGGTGCACCGAGGCCCCTGCTAACCGAGGAGTGACCCTCTCCGGCGATGGACGGATCGTCCTGTAGTACCTGCGCCGCCCCCTGCCGACATAGCGCGTACCTCGTTCTCGAGGTACGCGACCGTGTGGAGGCGGCGGCATCATGACCACCCCCCTGCTGCTCCTGGCAGCCGCGTTCCTGCTGATTCTCGCCAACGGATTCTTCGTGGCGGCCGAGTTCGGACTCGTGACGGTCGAGCGGCCCGAGGCCGAGAAGGCCGCCGCCGAGGGCGACCGGCGCGCCCACCGCGTCGTCGAGTCACTCAAGGAACTGTCCTTCCAGCTCTCCGGCACCCAGCTCGGCATCACCATCACCTCCCTCGTCGTCGGCATGCTCGCCGAACCGGCGCTCGCGGAGCTGCTGCACGGCCCGTTCACCTCGATCGGCATACCCGAGGGAGCCGTCTCCGGCGTCACGGTCGTCGTCGGCATGCTGCTGGCCTCCGCCGTGCAGATGGTGATCGGCGAGCTCCTGCCCAAGAACTGGGCGGTGTCCAGGCCGCTTCAGGTCGCGCGCTTCGTCGCCGGCCCGCAGCATGTCTTCGCCCGGCTCTTCCGCCCGGTCATCGCCGGCCTCAACGCCGTCGCGAACCGGCTCGTCCGGGCCCTGGGAATCGAGCCCACCGAGGAGCTGGCCTCCGCCCGCACCCCCGGCGAACTCGTCTCCCTGGCCCGTCACTCGGCCCGGGCCGGCGCCCTGGAACAGGACACGGCCGACCTCTTCGTGCGGACCCTGTCGCTGGGTGAACTGACCGCCCAGCACGTGATGACGCCGCGTGTGAAGGTCAGCGCCCTGCAGTCCTCGGCCACCGCCGAGGACGTGGTCAACCTGACCCGCGCCACGGGCCTGTCCCGCTTCCCCGTCTACCGGGAGAAGATCGACGAAGTGGTCGGCATGGTCCACCTCAAGGACGCCCTGGCCGTGCCCGTGCGGGACCGGCTGCGCACCCCCGTCGGCCGCATCGCCCGCCCGGCGCTGCTCGTCCCCGAGACGCTGCCCGTACGGCCGCTGCTGGCCCGCCTGCGCAGCGAGCAGCCCATCGCGGTCGTCGTCGACGAGTACGGCGGCACCGCCGGCGTCGTCACGCTGGAGGACATCGTCGAGGAGATCGTCGGCGAGGTCCGCGACGAGCACGACGGTCACGACCTGCCAGAGTTGGCCTCCGCGCCGCCGGAGGACGGCAGGCCCGCCTGGGACGCCGACGGCAGCTGCCGGGTCGACATCCTGCGGCGCATAGGCCTGGACGTACCGGAAGGCCCCTATGAGACCGTCGCGGGCCTGATCGCCGATCTGCTGGGCCGTATCCCGGCCGTCGGCGACCGGGCGGAGCTGCCCGGCTGGCGGCTGTCGGTACGCCAGGTCGGCCACTACCGCGCGGAGCGGGTCCGGCTCGTGCGGACGGCCCCGGTGGCCGCCGTGGTGGAGGCCGTCCGATGAGCGTGCTCCAACTTCTCTTCGCCGCGCTGCTCGTGCTCGCCAACGGCTTCTTCGTCGGCGCCGAGTTCGCGCTCGTCTCCGTACGCCGCAGCCAGATCGAACCCCTCGGCACCGCCCGGGCCCGGCAGGTGCTCTACGGCCTGGAACGCCTGCCGCAGATGATGGCGGCGGCCCAGTTCGGCATCACGATCTGCTCCCTCACCCTCGGCGCGGTCGCCGAACCGACCGTCGCGCACCTGCTGGAGCCGGTCTTCGAGTGGGTCCACCTGCCGCACGGCATGATCCACCCGCTGACCTACGTCATCGCCCTCGCCGCGGTGGTCTTCTTCCACCTCGTCATCGGCGAGATGGTCCCGAAGAACCTGGCGATGGCGGCCCCCGAGAAGGCCGCGCTGTGGCTCAGCCCCGGCCTGGTCTTCTTCGCGCGCTTCTGCAAGCCGATCACCGCCGCGCTCGGCGCGGTCTCCCAGGGCATCCTGCGGCTCTTCCACGTCGAACCCAAGGACGAGGTCGAGGCAGTCTTCACCAGCGAGCAGCTCAACCGGCTGGTGGAGGACGCCGGCCAGGCGGGCCTGCTCGACCCCGAGGAGGCAGAACGCCTGGAGGACGCCCTGGAGCTGGGCTCGCGCCCGGTGACGGACGTCCTGCTCAAGCGCGAGTCCCTGGTGACGGTCAGCCCGTCCGTCACCCCCGGGCGCATCGTCGAGCTCACGGCCCGGACCGGGTACTCCCGGTTCCCGGTCGTGGCGGAGACCGGGGCGTTCATGGGCTATCTGCATGTGAAGGACGTCCTGGACCTGGAGCACTCCGACCGGGCCGTGCCGCAGCAGCTGTGGCGGCCCATGACGACGCTGCGGTCCGAGCTGCCGCTGGACGACGCGCTGACGGTGATGCGGCGGGCCGCGACGCACCTGGCGCAGGTGGCCGACGGGTCGGGCAAGGTGCTCGGGCTGGTCGCGCTGGAGGATGTGCTGGAGCTGCTGGTGGGGGAGGTGCGGGATCCGGCGCACCGGCAGATTCCGGAGGTTCGGGTCACCGAGCCTCGGGGCAGTGAGGAGGCGTTGGCTTCGTAGGTGTGCGGCTGCGGGCGCGTGGGGGCTGGTCGCGCAGTTCCCCGCGCCCCCGGACAGGTGGCACAGCTCTACCGGCCTTCACGGCACCCACTCAGGGGCGCGGGGAACTGCGCGACCAGCGCCCACCGGCCCGCGCCCGATGAACTCACATGGCCGACGGATCCTGCGGCCCCCGCCCCGACAAGACCTCCCCGTACGCCTGCATCAGATCCGGCAACCGCAACGTCGCCAAGTCCTCCCTGCCCAACACTCCGGGATACACGGACAACCGCAGATCCCGGTACGCGCAGCTCTTCTCGTACAGCGTCCGCAGGAACCGCCCGTTGCCCAGCTCGTCGATCCACCCCTGGTCCACCACATGCCCGGCGATGGACCGCAGCTCGTCGAGGGCCTCCTCGTCCCAGAGGTCGCCGTTCTCCGCGGCGAGCACCTTGCCGATCTCGGTGAGTTCGAGGGGACGGTAGGAGGGGAAGTCGACGCGGGAGGTGAAGCGGGAGGACAGCCCGGGGTTCGCCGCGAGCAGGCGGTCCATGCCCTCCGGGTAGCCGGCCAGGATCACCACGAGATGGTCGCGGTTGTCCTCCGCCCGCTTCAGCAGTACCTGGAGCGCCTCGTCGCCGTACGCGTCGCCCTTGCCGTAGCCCGAGTTGGACAGCGAGTACGCCTCGTCGACGAAGAGGACGCCGCCGAGCGCCGAGTCGATCAGTTCGTTGGCCTTCACGGCCGTCTGGCCGAGGTACTCGCCGACCAGGTCGGCCCGCTGGGCCTCCACGAGATGGTCGCCGCCGAGCAGCCCGAGGGCGTAGAAGACGCGGCCGAGGATACGGGCGACGGTGGTCTTGCCGGTGCCGGAGGGGCCGGAGAAGACGAAGTGCCGCTTGGGCGGCTGGACCGGCAGACCCTGCCCGGCCCGCAGCCGGGCCATGTTCAGTTGCGCCGACAATGCCTTGACCTGGCGTTTCACCGGTTCCAGACCGACCATGCGCTCCAGCTCGGCGAGTGCCTCCTCCAGTAACGCGGGATCGGTGGGTCCGGCGGGCAGGGACGGTCCCGGGGAGAACCTCTCGCGCACGGCCGGGTCCGTCACCGGCGGCAGGGGAGCGGAGCCCGGCGGCTCCAGGTCGGGCAGCCTCAGGTCGCGGCCCTCGGTGCCGAGGAGCGGATCGAATCCGTCCGGCCCGTCCACGGCGTCCTGGCCGAGGCCCGGCAGCGTGATCGCCGCGAGGTCGGTGGAGTCGTCGTATCCGTCGCCCTCGGCGATCGCGGCGAGCCGGGCCGAGGTGTCCATGAAGGCCGGGTCGACGCGGTGCACGGCCCGGTACAGGGGGAGGGCCGCGGCGCTGCGGCCGGTGCCCTCGTGTGCCCGGGCCAGCCAGTAGCGGAGCTCCTTGCGCTGGGGCTGTTCGCTGCGGCAGCGCATCAGCGCGGCGGACAGCAGCGGCTCGGCCTGGCCGTACATCTCCAGACGGACCCGGGCCATGCCGCCGAAGAGCCCCGCCTCGATACCGAGCATCGGGTCGTCGACGAGCGGGTCGGTGTGGCGGACCAGCTGCTCCCAGTCCTTGACCAGATAGGCGCGGCAGGCGTGCAGGAAGCGGACCTGGGCGTCGGTGTCCACCGGCGGCAGCCCGGCGAGGGCCCGGTCCAGCTCGGGGACATGGCGGCCGTCCAGCCAGTGGGAGGCGTGCGCGAGCAGCAGGTCGCGGGGGCTCTCCAGCACGGGCTGCACCCACCAGCCCAGCCAGTACCAGGAGTTGAGGGTGCGCCGGTAGCGGGAGCGCTGCTCCCCGAAGCGGTCCCGGTGCCGGAACATCCTGAGCAGCGCGGTCGTCGTGTCGACGCGCAGCGCGTGCAGCCCGAGCCAGCCGTCGGCCATCTGGGGGTCCATCCCCACGGCGGCGCGGAACTCCTCCTCCGCCTGCGGATAGGCGCCCATGGTGTAGGCATCGACGCCTCGCAGCCAGGCGAGGTCGGCCGGGGCCTGCGGGCCCTGCGTGCCGAAGTCCATCACGTCCCCCACGAACCGTGCCCCCGTCGGTATGCCAACGAGCCGTCCCCCAGCCGGCTGCCCTGCTCGAACCGCTGTGCCACGGACCGGAGTTGCGAGGTGCGCGGAGCCACCGTCCGTAGGTCGCGACGAGGGCATCGTACCTGCGGGGGCGGCGCCTCCGAAGGGTGCCGCACGGGTCGTTCGCCGAGGTGGGAGCGGATGCGGCTGACCCACGCACGGTGACCGAGTGTGAGCGTTCGGCGGCTCGCGAGAGGCGGAAAAACGGAAGAAGACAGAACGAAGCCCCCGATCACGGGGGAACAACCGGGGGCTTCGCGTCTGTGGGCGGCTCCGAATGGCCGCACATTGAGAACGTAAGTCCTGTACGGCCCACCGGTCAAGCCGAGTTGAAGCACTCTGGCAAGTTGCACCGCAAGCGCCTTCACGAGTTCAGCACACTGCGGGCGGTCCGTCACCGTGCGTGAGGAACTGGTCCGGTCCAGCGGTCCCAGCGGGTCCCGGAAACACCTCGTACCCCTTCTCTCCCTGCCGTACCAGGAGATCGGCGAAGGGCCGAGAGGCATCGTCGGCGAAATGCCGGCGTTCCGCCGGGACCCATCCGTTCCAGAACTCCCGCTGTTCCTCCCCGTCCCGCGACCGGCCCCGGGCCCAGGCCTCCTCGCGCGGCAGTTCCATCCACAGCAGCAGGGCCAGATGAGGCCGAAGCGCCCGGCGTCCCGCGCCGACGCCCTCGACGAGGATCACCGGTGCGGGCGGCAGGGGGAGCGGCGGCCCGAAGCGGCGGGCCCGCCAGTCGTAAGGGGCGTAGTGCGCGGTCCGGCCACCGGCCAGCGGCTCGATCACCTGGTCCAGCAGCCGTCCGGTCCAGCCGAAGAGTTCGTCGTGACTGGCGATGTCGTCGAGGCGCAGTACCGGCGCACCGCCGAGCGCCCCGGCCAACTGCTCGGCGAACGTGGTCTTCCCCGATCCGGCGTGCCCGTCGACGCCGACGAGACGGACCGGGCCGCAGGAGGGGGAGAGGCGGCGGATCCGGGAGGCCAGCTCGCGGACGGCGGGCCCTGGTGCGGGGCGGGAGGGCGGATTCATCTCGCGCAGCACTCTAACGACCCGGGGGGTGACCACGCGGCCCACGGCTCCCGCCACTGGTCGACGCCAATATTGGTGGGCGTGGCGCGGGTCGAAGTGCTGGCAGGACCCGGCGGGCTGTGCTCATATGTGGCGCACACGCATGTGCGACCGACCGTGCAACGGACCTGCCCCGCCCCTGCCCGACTCCGACATCCGGGGGTCCCCGCCATGAGCAGAGCCGAACAGCCGTCCCGCAGAACCGTCCTGGCCGCCGCCATCGCCGCCGGCATCACCGCGAGCGCGGGTCCGGCGGCCGCCGACACCGAGATCTCCATGACGACCGACACCGCAGATCCCGCCCGTGCGGTCCCGGCCCGCACTGTGGACAACCGGGCCTGGGCCTCGTACGACGACTGGCAGGGCGGCACCGCCCGGGGCACCCGCGCCGTCGCGGGCGCGCGCCCCGGACTGGTGATCGCGAAGCCCGCCGGAACCGCCGACTACCGGGACCCGCACACCGGCACCACCGCCTCCTGGGAGTACGGCACCTGGACGTCGCCCGTCCACCGGCTCGCCGTCCCCGCGACGGAGGCGATCGTCTCCTGGAACGCCCGCACCCCGGCCGGCACCTGGATCCAGGCCGAACTCAAGGCCGGCTACACCGACGGCACCAGCAGCCCCTGGTATGTGATGGGCCGCTGGGCGTCCGGCGACCAGGACATCAAGCGCACCTCGGTCGACGACCAGAGCGACGGCAAGAGCACCGTCTGGACGGACACGCTGGCCGTCGAAGACCCGGCGACCGGCCTGCGCCTGGCCTCCTGCCGCCTGCGTCTGACCCTGTACCGCAAGCCGGGCACCAAGGCCACGCCCACCGTGTGGCGGCTCGGCGCGATGGGGTCCGACGTCCCCGACCGGTTCACCGTCCCGGCGTCCGCGCCCGGCCTCGCGAAGGAACTGGCCGTCCCGCGGTACTCGCAGGAGATCCACAAGGGCCGCTACCCCGAGTACGACAACGGCGGCGAGGCCTGGTGCAGCCCGACCTCCTCCCAGATGATCATCGAGTACTGGGGCGGGCGGCTCACCTCGAAGCAGCTGGCCTGGGTGGATCCCTCGTTCACCGATCCGCAGGTGTGCCACGCCGCCCGGTTCACCTACGACTACCAGTACGGAGGCTGCGGCAACTGGCCGTTCAACTCCGCCTACGCGGCCACGTTCAAGGGCCTCCAGGGCGTGGTCACCCGGCTCGGCTCGCTCACCGATCTGGAGAGGCTGATCGCGGCGGGCATCCCGGCCATAACGTCCCAGTCCTTCCTGAAGGAGGAGCTGACCGGAGCCGGCTACGGCACCGCCGGGCATCTGATGACGGTCATCGGCTTCACGGCCGACGGCGACGTCATCGCGAACGACCCGGCCTCGGCGAGCAACGAGGCCGTGCGGCGCGTCTACCGGCGGCGCGAGTGGGAGAACATCTGGCTGCGGACCAAGCGGTACAACGCCTCCGGCAAGGTCGTCTCCGGCACCGGCGGCGTCTGCTACCTGTACTTCCCGGCGCGCCCGACCGCGGCTCAGCGCAGGGCGCTGACAGCCGTGGGCGTACGCGTGTGACCAAGCTCTCGGCCGCAAAAGCCGCTCCGGGTGGCAAGGTGGGCGGAACTTCGGGGGAAGTCCGCCCGCCCCACCGGATCAGCGAGAAGCCATGACCGCACATTCAGCCACCGCCGCCACCGCCGCCACAGGCGTCCGCACCGGCGGCCCCGAGGACGACGGTCCGAGGATCGCCGAGCATGTCATGGGCTGGACGCTCGTCGTGGTCGTCGCCATGCTCGTGACCCGGCTCGGGCTGCTCTGACCCCGGCCCGGACCGCTGTGACCTGACCCACGACCCGGCCCTCCGACCTGCCATACTGCGCATGTCCCGCCTCGCTCGCCTGGAACCAGGGTCGAAATTGAATATCAGTCAACAGCCTGCCGCGCGCCCCAGAGCCCGCGGCACCGAGCGCTCGCTGGCGCGCCGTGCCGAACTCATCGCCATCGGCCGGAGGTTGTTCGCCGACACGTCCTACGACGCCCTCTCGATGGACGACATCGCCCGGCAGGCGCACGTCGCCAAGGGGCTCATCTACTACTACTTCCAGTCCAAGCGGGGCTACTACCTGGCGATCATCCAGGACTCGGTCACCGACCTGGTCACCCTGGCGGCGAGCGGACTCGAACTGCCCCCGGTCGACCGTGTCCAGCGCACGATCGACAGCTATCTGCGCTACGCCGAGAGCCACCAGGCCGCGTACCGCACGATCGTCAGCGGCGGGGTCGGCTTCGACACCGAGGTGCACGCCATCCGGGACGGTGTGCGCGAGGCCGTCGTCGCCACCATCGCCGAGGGGGCGTACGGCCGCGTCGACATCACCCCGCTGGCGCGGATGGGCCTACTGGCCTGGGTGTGCAGCGTCGAGGGCGCCACCCTCGAATGGATCGACCGCCCCGAACTGCCCCGCGAGACCATGTGCGAGCTGCTGGTGAAGGGGCTCGGCGGTGCCCTGCGCGCGATCGAGGACCTGGACCCCGCCTATCCGGCGCCGCAGGCGGCCGCCCGCCAGGGCGCGTGAGACGGGGGCGGAGGGCCCGTCACGGTCCCTCCGCCCCCGGCCCGCCCCGCGTTACTTGATGGCCTTGATCAGCTCACCGTTCGCCGTGTCACCGCTCAGCTCCCAGAAGAACGTGCCGCCCAGACCCTGCTGGTTCTTGTACGTCATCTTGGTCCCGATGGTCGCGGGGGTGTCGTAACTCCACCAGTTGTTCCCGCACTTGGCGTACGCCGTGCCGGCCACCGTCCCCGTCGCCGGGCAGGTGCTCTTGAGCACCTTGTAGTCCTCGATGCCGTTCTCCCACGTGCCCTTGGCCGGCCCGGTGGCCGTTCCGCCGGGGGCCGACTGGGTGACGCCCGTCCAGCCGCGGCCGTAGAAGCCGATGCCGAGCAGCAGCTTCGATGCGGGGATGCCGAGGCCCTTGAGTTTCGCGATGGTCGCCGAGGTGTGGAAGCCCGCCTTGGGAATGCCGGAGTACGAGGTCAGCGGAGAGTGCGGGGCTGTCGGGCCGGCGGCGTCCCAGGCGCCGAAGAAGTCGTACGTCATCGGGTTGTACCAGTCCACGTACCGGGCGGCGCCCGCGTAGTCCGCCGCGTCGATCTTGCCGCCGGGCGTGGCGTCGGCGGTGATCGCCGCGGTGACGAGGTTGCCGGAGCCGAACTTGGCGCGCAGCGCCTGCATCAGGTTCCGGAAGGCCGCCCTGCCGCTGGTGTCGCAGGTGGCGCCACAGGCGTTCGGGTACTCCCAGTCGATGTCGATGCCGTCGAAGACATCGGCCCACTTGGAGTTCTCGACCAGGTCGTAGCAGGACTGGGCGAAGGCGGCCGGGTTCCTGGCGGCCTCGCCGAAGCCGCCCGACCAGGTCCAGCCGCCGAAGGACCACAGGACCTTGAGGTCCGGGTGCTTCTGCTTCAGCTCGCGCAGCTGGTTGAAGGTGCCGCGCAGCGGCTGGTCCCAGGTGTCGGCCTTGCCGCCGACGGACTCGGCCGCGGTGTAGGCCCGGTCGGTGGCCGCGTAGCCGTCGCCCATCGCGCACTTTCCGCCGGTGACGTTGCCGAAGGCGTAGTTGATGTGGGTGAGCTTCGCCGCAGAGCCGGACGTCTCGATGTTCTTGACGTAGTACTTGCGGTCGTAGGTGCCCCATTCGGTGAAGTATCCGATGACCTTGGATCCGGCGGCCCTGGAGCCGGGTGCGGCCTTCGACGCCGCGGCGGCCTCCTGAGCCGAGGTCGCCGCGGTGGCGGTCGAGGTGCCGTGCCGGCCAGGAGGCCGGCGCCGAGGACGGCGCAACAGGCCGCGGACACGATGGCCCGGAAGCGGGAGCGGTGGGGGGTGTGCATCCGGTGTCTCCTCGTGGGGAGAGGGAACGCGCGCCGATTGGCATGAACGCGATGAATCGGTGGAGCGAAACGGTAGGAGGACTAGACCAGTCAGGTCAATGGTGCGGACCAATTTCGATACGGTGGACCACTCGGGTATTACCTGAAGTAAGCGGTCGTTAACTGGTGACTGCATGACTCCGATCGGGCATACTCACAGCGCACAGCCGCTGGTCAGCAGCTTCCGAGACCCGGGACTGCAAGCATCGGCCAGGCACCAGATCGACCCGGCGGCGCCGCCCCCACCCATGGGCCCGACCGCCAGTGCCCGACAGGGAGGAGAGCGTCGCCATGCCCGACCGCGCCCCGCAGCCGGTGGACCGACAACTGCCCACGGAGGAGGCCCGGGAACTGATCTCGCTCGTCCGTGACATCGCGCGGCAGGAGATCACCCCGAAGGCGGCCGAGGAGGAGGACGCCGGCCGCTTCCCGCGTGAGCTGTTCACCCTGCTCTCGCACTCCGGCCTGCTCGGCCTGCCGTACGCGTCCGAGTACGGCGGCGGCGACCAGCCGTACGAGGTCTATCTCCAGGCCCTCGAAGAGCTGGCCGCGGCCCGGCTCACGGTCGGCCTCGGCGTCAGCGTGCACTCCCTGTCCTCCTACGCGCTCGCCGCTTACGGCAGCAAGGAGCAGCAGGTCGAGCACCTGCCCGGGATGCTCGCCGGCGGACTGCTCGGCGCCTACTGCCTCTCCGAGCCGCAGTCGGGATCGGACGCGGCGGCCCTGCGCACCAAGGCGGTGCGGGACGGCGACGGCTGGATGATCACCGGCACCAAGGCCTGGATCACCCACGGCGGGATCGCCGACTTCTACACGGTCATGGCGCGCACCGGCGAGGAGGGTCCGCGCGGGATCACCGCGTTCCTGGTGCCCGGTGACGCGCCGGGGGTGAGCGCGGCGGCGCCCGAGAAGAAGATGGGCATGAAGGGCTCGCCCACCGCCCAGGTCCACTTCGACGGCGTGCGGATCTCCGACGACCGGCGTATCGGCGAGGAGGGGCAGGGCTTCGCGATCGCCCTGTCCGCGCTCGACTCGGGGCGGCTCGGCATCGCGGCGTGCGCGATCGGCGTGGCGCAGGCCGCGCTCGACGAGGCGCTGGGGTACGCGGCCGAAAGGCGCCAGTTCGGGAAGGCGATCGCCGACTTCCAGGGGCTGCGTTTCATGCTCGCCGACATGGCGACGCAGATCGAGGCGGGCCGTGCGCTCTACCTCGCGGCGGCGCGGCTGCGGGACGCGGGCCGGCCGTTCGCCCGGCAGGCGGCCATGGCCAAGCTGCACTGCACCGACACCGCGATGCGGGTCACCACCGACGCCGTGCAGATCCTCGGCGGCTACGGCTACACCGCCGACTTCGCGGTCGAGCGCTACATGCGCGAGGCCAAGGTGCTGCAGATCGTCGAGGGCACCAACCAGATCCAGCGGATGGTCATCGCCCGGCATCTCGTGGGTCCAGAGGAACGCTGAACTGGTCGAGTCCCCGCCAGGGTGCCGCGAGCCGCATCCACTCCGGGTCGTGCCGGCCCGGCAGGGTGCGGCCGCCCTCGGCCCAGGTCCGCATCAAGTCGCGGTAGATGGGCGGGTCCTGGTAGCGCGGCGCGGTCGGCCGAACCGATTCTGCGGGTGCCGGGACGAAGAGGAGGCGCTGACGCCCGGTCGCTGAGGAGATGGGGGTCATACCAGGGCAACGCGGCGGACGCCGGACAGGTCACCGGATGGTGGAATCGGGCGTGCGTTCAGGACTGACCCTTTCGCCCTGGGCGCGTCAGGACACACCGAACCGCACCACGGCGCGCTGTGAGCCGTGGTGCGGTTCAGTCACGGTGTGGAGCGAGCGGGCCGGGAAGACCCGCGCTCAGGCCGCCTGGCGGCGCATGACGGGGATCCTGATCGGGCGCGAGCCCGGGCCGCCGACGTGCGAGAAGGGCTGGGTCCGCCAGTCGAGCCCCTGAGGGAGCGTCAACAGCAGGGCGGTGTCCTGCTCCTGAGGATCCACGGACTCGTCCGCGGGGCGGGCGTCCGTGGCCTTGCGGCCGGTGCCGGCGCAGACCGTGAGTCCGAACGGGTTCCACGGCGAGGCGCACAGCGCGTGCTCCGGCAGAACCTCTTCGTCCGCCAGCAGCGCGATCGGCTGAGCGCAGTCCGGGCAGACGACCCGGAACATCTCGAAGGTGTCGTAGGAGTCGAGTTCGTCGTCGAAGGTGTCGGGTTCGACGCCCTCCGGCTCGGGCTCGACGACGAGCTGCGGCCGCTTGGGCGCGGTGCGACCAGGGCGCTTAAGACTCTGCATTGGGTTCTCCCCCTCGGACTGGGCCGTTCAGGCACTGCGGCCTCGACCACAGCAAGCACTTCCCGTCCGCTCTCGGCGGTAATCACGAGAACATCACGGAGACCGTTCGAGCCCTGTGGCGTTCGTCACATGCCGCGCGCAGGTGCCCACTGCGGCGGGTTTGTCCCCCGGACGGCTGACCGTCGGCTTCCGGCCACATCACGAACCGGGCATGACCTGCGCTGCTCAGGTATCGGAGGAGATCAACGGCACTGTAGGTTCTTGCGCCATGGAGGAGCTGGACCGACAGATCGTGCAGCTGCTCGTCAAGGACGGGCGGATGAGCTACACCGACCTGGGCAAGGCCACGGGCCTGTCCACGTCGGCCGTGCACCAGCGGGTGCGCCGGCTGGAGCAGCGCGGCGTCATCCGCGGCTATGCCGCGGTCGTGGACCCGGAGGCCGTCGGGCTGCCCATGACCGCGTTCATCTCGGTCAAACCGTTCGACCCCAGCGCGCCCGACGACATCGCGGAGCGGCTCGCGGGCGTGCCGGAGATCGAGGCCTGCCACAGTGTCGCCGGGGACGAGAACTACATCCTCAAGGTGCGGGTCTCCACACCGCACGAGCTGGAGGAACTGCTCGCCCGGGTGCGGTCGTTGGCGGGGGTCTCCACACGGACGACGGTGGTGCTGTCCACGCCGTACGAGGCGCGCCCGCCGCGGATCTGAGCACCGGCGGGCGTGGAAGGCGCCCCCTGCTCCAAGTGATCGGGGTCAGGCGCGAGACTGTTGTCCATGAGTGAGTCCAGCGCCCCGTCGAAGACCGTCCTGCTCCGTCGCGGAGAGGTGCACAGCCCTGCCGATCCGTTCGCCACGGCGATGGTCGTGGAACGCGGGCAGATCGCCTGGGTGGGGTCGGAGGGGGCCGCCGACGCATTCGCGGACGGGGTCGACGAGGTGATCGACCTCGACGGCGCGCTGGTCACCCCTGCGTTCACGGATGCGCATGTGCACACCACCGCCACCGGTCTCGCGCTCACCGGCCTCGATCTGTCCGCGGCTCCCTCTCTCGAGGCCGCCCTGGCCCTCGTACGGGACTTCGCCGACTCCCGGCCGGACGACCGCGTCCTGCTCGGACACGGCTGGGATGCCGCCCGCTGGCCCGGCGGCCGTCCCCCGACCCGTGCGGAGCTCGACGAGGCCACCGGACACCGGCCCGTCTACCTCAGCCGGATCGACGTCCACTCGGCGGTCGTCAGCACGGCCCTGCTCGACCTGGTTCCCGGCGCCGCCCGAGCGGACGGGCCGCTCACCGCCGACGCGCACCACGCCGTACGGGCCGCCGCGTTCGCGGGCGTGACGCCTCAGCAGCGCGTCGAGGCGCAGCGGGCCGCGCTCGCGCACGCCGTCTCCCTCGGCATCGGCACGGTCCACGAGTGCGCCGGCCCGGAGATCTCCTCCGAAGACGACTTCACCGGCCTGCTGCGCCTCGCCACCCGGGAGCCCGGACCGCGCGTCGTCGGCTACTGGGCCGAGCAGGACGTCGCCAAGGCGCGGGGGCTGGGCGCGGCCGGCGCCGCGGGCGACCTGTTCGTCGACGGCGCCCTCGGCTCGCACACGGCCTGTCTGCACCAGCCGTACGCCGACGCCGGCCACACGGGCAACGCCTACTTGGACGCCGCCGCCGTGGCCGCCCATGTCGTCGCCTGCACCGAGGCGGGTCTCCAGGCCGGTTTCCACGCCATCGGCGACGCGGCGGTGGACGCCGTGGTCGAGGGCGTGCGCACCGCCGCCGAGAAGCTGGGCCTCGCCCGCGTCCGCGCCGCCCGCCACCGTGTGGAGCACGCCGAAATGCTCACCCCGGACGCGATCGAGGCCTTCGCCGAACTCGGCCTCACCGCCTCAGTGCAGCCCGCCTTCGACGCCCTGTGGGGCGGTGAGGACGGCATGTACGCGCAGCGGCTGGGCGCCGAGCGGGCGCGTGCGCTGAACCCGTTCGCCGCCCTGCTGCGCTCCGGTGTCCCGCTCGCCTTCGGCTCCGACAGCCCGGTCACCCCACTCGACCCTTGGGGCACGGTCCGGGCCGCCGCCTTCCACCGCACGCCGGAGCACCGGGTCTCCGTGCGCGCCGCGTTCACGGCGCACACGCGCGGCGGCTGGCGGGCCGTTGGGCGGGACGACGCGGGCGTCCTGGTCCCGGGCGCACCCGCCGACTACGCGGTGTGGCACACCGGCGAGCTCGTGGTGCAGGCCCCGGACGACCGGGTCGCCCGCTGGTCGACGGATCCCCGCTCCGGCACCCCGGGGCTGCCCGACCTGACCCCGGGCCGCGACCTGCCCGTCTGTCTGCGCACCGTGGTGGGCGGACGCACGGTCTTCGTAGGGCCGGGCGAGTGATCTACGGGGGTGGCGCGCATGCGATCGTGTGCCGCGCCCCCGGCGCGCGACCTGCGTATCCTCCGCACTGACCAGGCCTTTGCCGGACAATGCGCAGGTCAAACGGCTGTTGACAGGCGGCCGCAGGTGGCCGGTAGGTTCGGCGGAGTCCACCACCGGACGCCCGACCGGGAACGTCCGCGCACTCGCCGCAGCGCCGCCGGGTCAGGGACGGTGTGCCGCACCGGGCACCGCCACTGGGAGCCAGGCTCAGGCCGGCACGGCGCCGAGGCAACGTTCCGGCCGGTCGGGGAGGTGTGACCCGGGAGGGGCCCGGCCGCTCAGTAGACAACGGCTTTCGGTCGATCCGCAGCCAGCGGGTCCCAGGTCGGCCCGAAGGGCGCCGGGCCCCCATCCGCCGTACGCTCGTGCGCGAAAGCGCATTCTTACCCGCGCCTCGCGGATTCGACACCCCTGTTCGAACGTCCTGTCGCGTCATCGCAGGCCGGGCCCACTATGGTGGATCCCTGCGTACGGACATGAAGGGGCATCAGTGAACGACGGCGACGGAACCCTCGCGGCAGGAGCCCAGGGGAGGAAGTTCGGCCCGCTCGGCACCGCCTTGGTGATCATCCCGACCTACAACGAGGCGGAGAACATCAAGAGCATCGTCGGCCGGGTGCGCGAGGCCGTCCCCGAGGCGCACGTACTCGTGGCCGACGACAACAGCCCGGACGGCACGGGCAAGTTGGCCGACGAGCTGACGGTGGACGACGACCACGTCCATGTGCTGCACCGCAAGGGCAAGGAGGGCCTGGGCGCCGCCTACCTGGCGGGCTTCCGCTGGGGCCTGGAGCGCGACTACGGCGTGCTGATCGAGATGGACGCCGACGGCTCCCACCAGCCCGAGGAACTGCCCCGTCTGCTCACCGCCCTCAAGAGGGCCGACCTGGTGCTCGGCTCGCGCTGGGTGCCCGGCGGCCGGGTGGTGAACTGGCCGAAGTCCCGTGAGGTGATCTCCCGGGGCGGCAGCCTCTACTCCCGCCTCGCGCTCGACCTGCCGCTGCGCGACATCACCGGCGGCTACCGGGCGTTCCGCCGCGAGACCCTGGAGGGCCTCGGCCTCGAGGAGGTCGCCTCGCAGGGCTACTGCTTCCAGGTCGACCTCGCGCGGCGCTCGGTCAAGGCCGGCTACCACGTCGTCGAGGTGCCGATCACCTTCGTCGAGCGCGAACTCGGCGACTCCAAGATGAGCCGCGACATCCTCGTCGAGGCGCTGTGGCGGGTCACGGCGTGGGGCGTGGGGGAGCGGGTCGGCAAGGTCACGGGGCGCGGCGGCAAGCCGGCCCGGTCCTAGCGGACCCCTGAGGTCACTCAGGAGCGGCTGATCTGCCCTTATCCCGGACTGAGCCGGGTCCAGGCACACTGGAGGCATGACGACTGGCGCTCAGACCCCCAGCACCCCTGCCCGGCCGCGGCGCTCCCGGCTGCGCACGTTCCTGCCGTTGGGGCTCGCGGCATGGCTCGTGCTGGAGATCTGGCTGCTCACGGTGGTCGCGGGGGCGTCCAGCGGGCTGGTGGTCTTCCTCGTCCTGCTCGCTGGTCTCGTCCTCGGCTCGGTCGTGATCAAGCGGGCCGGCCGACGGGCCTTCCGGAAGCTCTCCGAGGCGCTGCAACAGCAGCAGAACGGTGCGATGCCGGCGGCGGCCCGGCCGAACAGCGAGGGCAACGGCCTGATGATGCTGGGCGGGCTGCTGCTGATCATCCCCGGTCTGGTATCGGACGCGGTGGGTCTGCTCCTGCTGCTGCCGCCGGTCCAGAAGGCCGTGAGCCGCTCCGCCGAGCGCACCTTCGAGCGCAAGCTCCGCGAGGCCGACCCCGGCACCCTGGGCGGCGCGTTCCAGCAGGCCCGGATGCACCGCCCCGACGGCAAGGTCGTCCAGGGCGAGGTCATCAGGGACGAGCCGGGCGACGCGCCCAGGGAGCCGCGACCGCCGTTGACGCACTGAGCGTCCGGGCGGCCCGGGCACACAGCCCCGGTGGCCAGGCACACACGGGCACACGAGCATGGGAAAACCGCGGGCGCCGTACACGAAGTACGGCGCCCGCGGTTCTGATGCGCTGTTCGGCCGGGGCCGAAGGGGTCAGGCCGACTTGCGGCTGCTGTCCCGGGGATGAATCGCGATGTTCATCGCACCGGAGCGCAGCACCGCCAGGCGCTCCTCGAGGACCTCTTCGAGCTCCTCACGGGTGCGCCGCTCCATCAGCATGTCCCAATGCGTACGCGCGGGCTTGCCCTTCTTCTCTTCCGGGACATCGCCGTCCACGAGGAGTGCCTGGGCCCCGCAGACCTTGCACTCCCACTCCGGCGGGATCTCCGCCTCGACCGAGAAGGGCATCTCGAACCGGTGCCCCTTCTCGCATGCGTACTCCACGGCCTGGCGCGGAGCCAAGTCGATGCCGCGGTCCGTCTCGTAGCTGGTCACCACGAGGCGCGTGCCGCGAAGAGCTCGCTCACTCATGAATCGTGCCTCCCGGGCTTGTCGCCCACAGGACAGGTGTCGCTGTCGTCGTCATCCGGTCAACGTCCGGTCGGCGGTAAAGATTCCCGTTCCGAGTCCCGTTCCGGGTCATGCGTCGCCGTCGTAGCCGCAGCCTTGTCAACCCTTGCAGTACCCACCAGCGCCCGGTTTGTCACATCTGCTAGCAGATGTAACCCAGCGTTTCGGCATCTTTGACGCGCAGTAACGGTACGCCTGGCAGGCCAAACGCGTACACTACAGCCCTTTCGCGCTGAGTGCTAAATCTTGTCAGGAACCGGATTCCCCGCTTCGCGGATCGCACGCCCCACGGGTACCCGGGCGAGCAGGACGAATCCGATGACGAAGAAGCCCACCAGTGAGATGATCGCGTCCCGGTAGCTCCCGGTCAGCTGGTAGGTGAGCCCGAACAGCAGCGGCCCGAGCCAGCTCATGCCGCGGTCGCTCATCTCGTACGCGGCGAAGTATTCGGCCTCCTTCCCGGGCGGGACGAGATGGGAGAACAGGGAGCGGGACAGCGCCTGGCTGCCGCCGAGGACCAGGCCGATCCCGGCGGCCAGGACGAAGAACCACACCGGCGCCCCGGCCGGCAGGAAGAATCCGGCCGCCAGCGTCAGTGTCCACGCGACGAGCGAGCCCAGGATCGTGCGCTTCGCCCCGTAGGTCCGGGCCAGCCGGCCCATCGTCAGCGCGCCCGCCACCGCCAGTACCTGCACCAGCAGGATGGCGCCGATCAGCGTGGACTGCCCGAGGCCCAGTTCCTCGGAGCCGTAGAGCGAGGCCTGGGAGATCACCGTCTGGATGCCGTCGTTGTAGACGAGGTAAGCGAGCAGGAAGGCCAGGGTCAGCGGGTGGCGGCGCATGTCGCGGACGGTCGCCGCGAGCTGCCGGAAGCCGGGGAGGGCGGCCTCGCGCGCGGCGGACCCGCGGTCGCGCAGCCGCCGGAGCGGAATGAGGGCGAACGCGCCCCACCACAGACCGGCCGACGCCAGGCAGACGCGGACCGCCGTGCTCTCGGAGATGCCGAAGCTCTCGTGCCCCGTGTAGAGGACGAGATTGACGACGAGGACCAGCGATCCCGCCGCGTAGCCGAAGGCCCAGCCCCGGGAGGAGACCGCGTCCCGTTGCTCGGGCGGGGCGATCTGCGGCAGGTACGAGTTGTAGAGCATCATCGCCACGGACTGCGCCGCGTTCGCGACGACCAGGAGGGCCCCGCCGAGCAGATAGCGGTCGCCGTCCAGGAAGAACATGGCCGCCGTGGCCGTGGCGCCCGTGTAGGCGGCGATCGCGAGGAGCGGCTTCTTGCGGCCGGTGCGGTCGGCGGCGGCGCCCACCAGGGGCATCACCAGCACGGCCACGATCACCGACAGGGACACCGAGTACGCGAAGAAGGACCCGGCGCGCACCGGGATCCCGAGGGGGTGGACGTACCCGTCGGCATCGGCCGCCGACTCGGCGACCGAGGTGAGATAGGGGCCCAGGAAGACGGTGAGCACGCTCGTCGAGTAGACGGAGCACGCCCAGTCGTAGAAGTACCAGCCGCGCTGCTCGCGTCTGCGATCAGCCGCCCCGTCGTCCTGCGGTGTCCGCACGGTGTCGGTGCCCACCCGCGCCCTCGCTTCCCCGTGAACGCGCGGAGGCGGCGGTGCGGGCTGTCAGACCCAGACGCCGCGGTCCTCCATGACCTTGCGCAACGTGTCGATGTGATCGGTCATGATGCCATCCACCCCCAGGTCCAGAAGCCGGTGCATGCCCTCGGGGTCGTTGACGGTCCACACATGCACCTGGAGCCCGCGCGCGTGGGCTGCGTGCAGGAAGCGGCGGTCCACGACCTGGATGCCGGACTGGATCTCGGGGACCTGTGCGGCGACCGCCGAGCGGCGCACCGCGGCGGGCAGTCCCCAGGAACGCAGCCGCAGACCGAGCACGCCCCGGGTGCCGTACGACGTGGCCAGGCGAGGGCCGGCCAGCCGCTGAGCGCGCACCACGCGTGCCTCGGAGAACGAGCCGAGGCAGATCCGGTCCCAGGAGTCCGTGCGCCCGACCAGGTCCAGGAAGGGCAGCAGTGCGGCCTCCGCCTTGACGTCGACGTTCCAGCGCACCTCGGGGAAGGTCTTAAGGAGCTCCTCGAAGAGGGGCAGCGGTTCCCGGCCCGCCACGCGCGCGTGCCGTACCTCGGCCCACGGCAGATCGGCGATCCGGCCCGCGCCGTCCGTCACCCGGTCCAGGGTCGCGTCATGGAAGGCGACGAGCTTGCCGTCCCGGGTGCTGTGGACGTCGGTCTCGAGGTACCGGTAGCCCGCCTCGACGGCGCACCGGAACTGCCGCACGGTGTTCTCCAGGCCGTCCGCCGCCCCGCCCCGGTGGGCGAAGGCGATCGGGCCGGGATGGTCGAGATAGGGATGGCGTATCCGCGGGGTCACGGACGCAGTATCGCTCCTCGGGGTTGACCGCCGGCAACGACCGTGCTGCCGCCGGATGCCGCGGGGACGGCGAACACGCGGAGGAACAGCTGGGCGAGCGGGCCGATCGAGACCGCGTACAGCAGGGTGCCGACGCCGACGGTGCCGCCCAGGGCGAAGCCCGTCGCCACGACCGTGAACTCGATGGCCGTGCGTACCAGGCGGATCGAGACCCCCGTGCGCTGGTGCAGGCCCGTCATGAGGCCGTCACGCGGACCCGGGCCGAAGCGCGCCGCGATGTACAGGCCGGTCGCCGCGCCGTTCAGGACGATCCCCGTCACCATCAGCGTCACGCGCGGCAGCGGGCCGTGCGCGTCGGGCACCAGGGCCAGGGTCGCGTCCATCGCCATGCCGATGACCAGCACGTTGGAGACCGTGCCCAGGCCCGGGCGCTGGCGCAGCGGGATCCAGGTGAGCAGCACAGCCGCGCCCACGATCGTCAGCACCACGCCGATCGACAGTCCCGTCCGCTCGGCGAGGCCCTGGTGCAGCACGTTCCACGGCTCCAGCCCGAGCCCCGACCGGACGAGCAGCGCCGAACTCGCGCCGTACAGCGCGAGACCGGCGTAGAGCTGGGTCAGCCGCCGGGTGAGATGGCGCCGCGTGGCCATGATGGGTCCTCCAGTGGTGCGAGTGGACTGATGCATGACACCCTGTGGCTTGGATGGAGAAGTCATCCATGGCCAATTCGGGGAAGGTGGACTGATTCCGATGGCTCAGTGGACTTCGGCCGTGGGTGCGGCGCAGCTCGCCCGGCTGCTCAACTCCCAGCAGGAGCGCCCGGCAGGGCCCGGCACGCGCCGGCCGCCCGCCTATCGCGCGCTCGCCGACGGCATCCGCCTGCTGGTGCTCGAAGGACGGGTCCCGGTGGCCGCCCGGCTGCCCGCCGAGCGGGAACTCGCCCTCTCCCTGACGGTCAGCCGCACGACGGTCGCCGCCGCCTACGAGGCGCTGCGCGGCGAGGGCTTCCTGGAGTCCCGGCGCGGCGCGGGCAGCTGGACCGCCGTACCCGCCGGGAACCCGCTGCCCGCGCGCGGACTGGAACCGCTGCCGCCCGAGAACCTCGGCTCGATGATCGACCTGGGCTGTGCGGCGCTGCCGGCCCCCGAGCCGTGGCTGACCCGGGCCGTGCAGGGCGCCCTGGAGGAACTGCCGCCGTACGCGCACACGCACGGCGACTACCCCGCCGGACTGCCCGCACTGCGGTCGATGATCGCCGAGCGGTACACCGCGCGGGGGATCCCGACCATGCCCGAGCAGATCATGGTGACGACCGGGGCGATGGGCGCGATCGACGCGATCTGCCATCTGTTCGCCGGGCGCGGCGAGCGCATCGCCGTCGAGTCGCCCTCGTACGCCAACATCCTCCAGCTCATGCGGGAGGCCGGGGCCCGGCTGGTGCCCGTGGCGATGGCCGAGGGGCTCACCGGCTGGGACATGGACCGCTGGCGGCAGGTCCTGCGGGACGCCGCTCCCCGGATCGCGTACGTCGTCGCCGACTTTCACAACCCGACCGGTGCGCTCGCCGACGAGGACCAGCGGCGGCAACTGGTGGACGCGGCGCGCTCCGCTGGGACCGTGCTGATCGCCGACGAGACGATGAGCGAGCTGTGGCTCGACCCGGAGGTGAGCATGCCGAAGCCGGTGTGTTCCTTCGACCGGGCCGGGTCCACGGTGATCACGGTGGGGTCGGCGAGCAAGGCGTTCTGGGCCGGGATGCGCATCGGCTGGGTGCGGGCGGCGCCGGACGTGATCCGCAGTCTGGTCGCCGCCCGGGCCTACGCCGACCTCGGCACGCCCGTGCTGGAGCAGCTGGCCGTCAACTGGCTGTTCGGGACGGGGGGCTGGGAACAGGCCGTGGAGGTGCGGCGGGAGCAGGCCCGGGAGAACCGGGACGAACTCGTGGCGGCGGTGCGGCGGGAGCTGCCCGGGTGGGAGTTCGAGGTGCCCCGGGGCGGCTTGACGCTGTGGGTGCGGACCGGGGGCCTCTCCGGGTCGCGGCTCGCCGAGGCGGGGGAGCGGGTCGGCGTGCGGGTGCCGTCCGGGCCCCGGTTCGGCGTGGACGGTGCGTTCGAGGGGTATGTGCGGCTGCCGTTCACCGTCGGGGGCGCGGTGGCCGAGGAGGCGGCCGTACGGCTGGCCGCGGCGGCGCGGATCGTGGAGGAGGGCGGCGCGGGGGCCGGAGAGGCGCCGCGGACGTTCGTGGCGTAGCGCTCCGCGCCGGCGTGGTCAGGATGTCTGGCGTGGCTAGGTCGCCTTCGCCTTCGTCTTCGCCGGCTTCGTCAGAACCGGTACCGGATTCGGGATCGAGTCCTTCGGCTTCGTCAGGACCGGTACCGGGTCCGGCGCGGGTTCCGGCTTCGGGCCCGTCTTGGGCGGCTCCGCCTCCGTCCCCTCCGGCTCGGGGACCGTCTCCCCGTCCGCCGGTGTCGTGCGGGGCGGGAGAAGGGCCAGGACCGCCTGGCGGTGGGCGTCGGACGTGGCGTCGTCGTAGGGGTTCGGCGTGGCCGGGACCTGGAGGCGGTGGACCGGGCCCAGACCGAGTCGGGCGTAGCCGCGGCCGGGCGGGACCTCCTCGACGGGGGTGGTGTGCGGGGGCGCGCCCAGGACGGACTCGAGCTGCTCGGCCGTCGCCGGGCCGAGGACCACGCGCGCGCGGGTGTGCTGCCGTACCGGTTCGCCCAGGGCCTCCATGGTGTCCAGCTGCTCGGCCACGACCACCGTCACGTTCGCCGGGCGCCCGTGCCGGAGCGGCACCTGGAGGAGGGACTGCGGGTCCTTGCGGTCCTGGGCGGCGGCCAGGTGGGTGAACGCCGTCGGGCGGTCCAGGAGGATCCACAGGGGGCGCTTGGTGTCGTCCGGCGGCGGGTGGCCCTCCTGGTGGGCGCGGTTGGCGGCGATCAGCCGGCGTTCTGTCTCGGTCGCGGCCCATTCCAGGCTCGCCAGCACCCCGGGGAGGCCGCATTCGACGGCCAGCACGCCGTCCCGGCCGGTCAGACAGGCGTACTCGCCCGTGCCGCCGCCGTCGACGATCACCACGTCCCCGTGCTGGAGGGCCTGCAGGGCGATGGACCGCAGCAGGGTCGAGGTGCCGGTGCCCGGTTGGCCGAGGGCGAGCAGATGGGGCTCGGTGGAGCGCAGGCCCGTGCGCCACAGGACCGGGGGGACGTCCCGCTGCTGTTCGCCCTGGGTGAGGGGGAGGGTGCGCTGGACCCGGGTGGGGTCGGTGAAGCCGAGGACCGTCTCGCCCGGGGCGGTGACGAAGCGCTGGGCGGCGATGTCGACGGCGAGCGGCATGAGCACGCTGACCGTCAACTGGTTGCCCTCCTCTTCCCACGAGAAGTGGTACTCGCGTCCCCGGCCCGACTTGGCCGCGAGCAGGCCCTCGATCCGGGCGCGGGCCTCGGCCTCGCCGTCCGCGAAGTGCGCCGGGTAGTGGATCACCAGGTGCGAGATCCGGCCGGTGCCGTCGAAGGCGTAGGTGGGGAAGGCCTTCTCCCAGGTGCCGCCGTGGGAGTACAGCGGCTCGGGGTCCTCGGCGGTCGAGAAGTACGGCACGAGCGCCTCGTACAGGGACTGCAGGCGCTGGGCCTGCGACTCGTCGGGCCCGTCGGAGGCCGACGCGGCCCGTTCCCGGCCCTGCCATGCGGCCGCCGCCATCAGGGTGATGGCGGCGAGCAGCGGACCGTACGGCATCAGCGCCACGACCAGGATGACGGAGGCCACCAGGAACAGCAGCGCGCCCCGTTTCTCCTTGGGGGTCTCGCTCCATCTGCGCCGTCCGGCCGCTGCCAGCCGGCGCAGACCGCGCGTGATCGTGATCAAGGGATGGAGGACGTCGGTGGCGCTGTCGGCGGCCGTTCGGGCCAGCTCCCGGCTCCGGACGAGCTGCGCGCTGCCGTTGCTCAGGATGCGGGGGAGGGGGCGCCGGGCCACTGCTGCCTCCAGAGAGTGCGTACGGGCGGGATGCGTACGGGGTGCGGGGCCGTCAGAACTTGATTCCGCCCAGGAGGCTCGCCAGGCTCTCGCCGCCTGCCTTGATGCTCGGGGCGATGGCCGTGCTGGCCAGGTAGAAGCCGAAGAGCATCGCGACCACGGCGTGCGACGCCTTGAGGCCGTCCTTGCGGAAGAAGATGAAGACGACGATGCCGAGCAGGACCACGCCTGAGATGGAGAGGATCATTTGGGTTCTCCTGGTTCGCGGGGACAGTCACCATGAGTACTTCCAGGCTCACAGGATGTATCCATACGATAAAAGGTGCAACTGGGTGGAAATCGGGTGGTTTCTCCCAGGCTGCGGCGTGGTCCCGGAACCGGTCGAGCTGGGGTGTTGTGCCCGCCCGGGTCCGTGGTGATCTTTACCTCGGGCACATCGGGTCATGTGCCGCGCGAGCCAGTACCCTGGCGATTCACTCGTACGGCTGCACCACTCGCAGGCGTGCGCACCCGGTGTGATGAGCAGTGGAGAGGCGGTCCGGCCGATGACCGAAGTCCCCGACCCCGAGGTCGTGGAGCTGGCGACCAAGATCTTCGATCTGGCCCGGCGGGGACGGACCGAGGCGCTCGTGGCGTATGTCGACGCGGGTGTTCCGGCCAACCTCACCAATGACCGCGGCGACTCGCTCGTGATGCTCGCCGCCTATCACGGCCACTCCGACGCGGTGCGGGCGCTGCTGGCCCGCGGCGCCGAGGCCGACCGGGTGAACGACCGAGGCCAGACCCCGCTCGCGGGAGCGGCCTTCAAGGGCGAGACGGACGTCATCAAGGCCCTCCTGGAGGGCGGCGCCGACCCGTCCGCCGGCACGCCCTCGGCCGTCGACACGGCCCGGATGTTCGGCCGGACGGAATTGCTCGAACTGTTCGGCGAGCGCTGAGCCGACCAGTCTGACCTGGAACGACACCGAAAACGGGGGGAGGCGGTACAGGGCCGCCGAAATTTCGGTCGCGGCAGACGGAAGAGCCGAGTCATCATGACGACGTGGTTCACGGACGTGATGGTTGGGCAGGTGTTGCCGCACCGCGCGGGCCGTGACGCGGTCCGCAGGGGCCACCGACGAGAGGCAGTGGAAGATGGTCTACAGCAAGCAGGAAACGGCGGGCACTCCGACGTGTTGTCGCGCGGCCAGGTAGTACACGTCCCCGGTTGCGTCGACGCTTGATGTGAGGCTGTTTCCCATGTTCGATCCGGTCATAGCGCCCAGCGGTACGCTGCTCGGCCTGCTCCAGCGGGGCCGCGGCGACGGCACGCTGCACGCGCTCACCGCCCCGCGCCCCGAGGCGCTCGCGGCGTTGAACCACTGTGTGCTGCGCGATCCCCGCCACGACTGGCAGGTGGAGAACCGCTCCCTCTACTACGCCCGCCTCTACCTCGACCTGAACGGCGAGCTGGACGCGATCGAGGCCCATCTCTTCGACGCCGAGGACGTCCTCGACACCGAGGAGTCCCGCACCGGACTCGCTCTCGCCGTCCTCGGGCACCTCGCCTCCTACGGCAGGCGGGACGCGCTCGAACTGCTGCGCAGGTACGCCGCCCACGGCTCCAACTGGGCCTGGGCCCTCGACGAACTCGCCCTCAGGGACGACGACGCGGGCCTGCGGGCCCTCGCCGCGCCCGTCCTCGCCCGGTTCCCGGCCGATCCGGAGGGCGAGGCCGAGCTGGCCGCCACCGTCCGCGACGCCTTCGAGCCCCGGCCATGGCGGCTGTGGGCCGAGGATCCGCGCGAATCCATCGCCACACGCGTGCGTGCCGCCCATGAGACCGGCAGTTTCGACCGCTGGCAGCGGCAGATGCGGCCGACGGGTCCGCGCCCGGGCTGGAGTGTGCAGGCCGTCTTCGAATGGGCCCAGCAGGGCCTCGACCGGGGAGCCGCACTCCATGTCCCGGCCGCCCGCTGCCTCACCGCCGTGGCGGGGCCCGAGGATCGTGCCGAGATCGTCCAGGCCGCGAAGGACGGCGGCGACGGAGCCCGGTGCACCGCCCTGCGCTATCTCGCCGAGGGCAACGATTCCGACGCCCTCGACCTGATCGAGGGCGCCGTGGCCACCGGCTCGACGGTCGTCGTGGAGGCCGCCGTCGACGCCTTCGAACGGATGCGCAGTCTCACGGCCGTGGACCGTGCCCGCGGCTGGGCGCACCGGCCCGACGAGCTGGGTGCCGCCGCCGGACGCGTCCTCGCCTGCCTGGGCGGGGTGCACGACCGGGACCTGGTTCTCGCGGCGCTACGGGAGGCGGTGCGCGGCGAAGGCCCCGACGCGCCGACCCTGTGGACCCTGGTCGACGGCACCGGACGGCTCGGCATCGCCTGCGCCGCACCCGTGCTCCGCCACGTCTACCGCGAGACCGCCTCCTCCCATCTGCGCGGCCGGGCCGCCCGGGCCCTCGCTGCCACCGACCCCTCCTTCGCCACCGGCTTCGCCGTCGAATGCCTGTGGGACTGCGAGGAGACCACCCGCGAGATCGCCGCCCGGCACGCCGAGACCGGCGACACCCGGGTCGTGGAGCGCCTGCGCCGGCTCGCCGCCGACCCCGCCGAGGAAGCCGAGGTCCAGACGGCCGTACGCAGCCGGATCGGTCCCGAGGAGACCGCCGTGTGACCCCCCTCCGTTCCAGGACGCCAGGGCGGATTCAGGCCGCCCGGGTGAACGCGGGGTGACTCGCGGGTCAGGAGCGCATGGCCGCGGCCTGACCTGCGCGGGTGCACCTCAGAACGCTCATAGGACGTTCCTCGTCCGGAAAGATCCACGTTGACGCGGCCACGTCCGGCCCGGCGACAACACCGGTATGCGTGTCGTCATCGTGACCGAATCCTTTCCCCCCGACGTGAACGGCGTGGCCCACTGCGCGCTCCAGACCGCCCGGCACCTCGTCGATCGCGGTCACACCCCCGTCGTCGTGGCCCCGGCCCCGGCGCCCGGGAACAAGCCCGACGCCTCCGCGTCGTGCCGCGTCGTCCACGTCCCCTCCCTCCCGCTGCCCGGCTACCCCCAGGTCCGCGTCGCCCTCCCCAGCCGCCGCCTGGCCGCCACCCTCATCGAGCACCGGGCCGATGTCGTCCACCTCGCCAGCCCCTTCGTCCTCGGCGTGCGCGGCATGGCCGCCGCCGCCCGCCTCGGCGTCCCCGCCGTCGCCGTCTACCAGACCGACCTGGCCGGATACGCCCGTACGTACATGGGCGCCGGAGAGGCGGCCGCCTGGCGGCGCATCCGCTCCGTCCACGGCGCCGCCGACCTCACCCTCGCCCCGTCCAGCGCTGCCCTGAAGGACCTGGAAACACACGGTGTGCCCAGGGTCAAGCTGTGGCCGCGTGGCGTCGACACCGAACGCTTCCGGCCGGACCGCCGCGACGAGGCCCTACGACGCGAGCTGGCCCCCAACGGGGAGCTGATCGTCGGCTACGTCGGCCGGCTCGCCCCCGAGAAGCAGGTCGAACTCCTCGCCGACGTCTGCGGCCTGGAAGGCGTCCGGGTCGTGATCGTCGGCGACGGCCCCAGCAGGCCCAACCTGGAGCAGGCGCTCCCCGGCGCGGTCTTCCTCGGCCGCCGCACCGGTGACGATCTCGCCCGGGTCTTCGCCTCGTTCGACGTCTTCGCGCACACCGGCCCCTTCGAGACCTTCTGCCAGACCGTGCAGGAGGCCATGGCCAGTGGTCTGCCGGTCGTGGCGCCCGCCGCGGGCGGGCCGCTGGACCTGGTCGCGCACGGGCACACCGGGCTGCTCGTGCCGCCGCGCGACGCGACCGCCGTACGGGACGCGGTGCGGGCCCTGGCCGACGCCCCCGGGCTGCGGGCCGCCTACGGCGCCGCCGGGCGCGCCACGGTCGATGGCCGCACCTGGGCGGCCGTCGGCGACCAGCTGATCGGGCACTACGCGAACGTGCTCGCCGGGCGCAGGACGGTGGTGGCGGCATGAGCGCGGGGAACGGGACCGGCCAGTCGCTGCGGATCGTCCGGCTCGCCAACTTCGTCGCGCCCGCGTCCGGCGGCCTGCGCACCGCCCTGCGCGAACTCGGCAAGGGCTTCAAGGCGGCGGGGCACGAGCCCGTCCTCGTCGTCCCCGGCGAGCGCACGAGCGATCGCGAGACCGAGCAGGGGAGGGTGATCACCCTCCCCGGGCCGCTGCTGCCCGGCACCGGCGGCTACCGCGTCCTCGCCGACAAGCGGCGGGTGGCCCGGCTGCTGGAGGAACTCGCGCCGGACCGTCTCGAGGTGTCCGACCGTACGACCCTCAGGTGGACCGGCAAGTGGGCGCGGCGCGCCCGGGTCCCGGCCGTGATGGTCTCCCACGAGACCGCCGACGGCGTGCTGCGCACCTGGGGCCTGTCCGAGGGCGCCGCCCGGCGTGCCGCCGACGCCCTCAACGTCCGTACGGCCCACACGTACGCGCGCGTGGTGTGCACCACCGAGTTCGCCGAGCGGGAGTTCGTGCGGATCGGGGCACGCAACGTCGTCCGGGCCCCGCTCGGCGTCGACCTGGTGCAGCGGCACCCGGCGCTGCGCGATCCGGAGCTGCGGGCGCGGCACACGCGCGAGGACGAGACGCTGCTCGTGATGTGCTCCCGGCTGTCCGTGGAGAAGCGGCCCGGCACGGCGCTGGACGCCCTGGAGACGCTGCGGCGGCGCGGGCGACGGGCGGTGCTGGTCGTGGCCGGCGACGGTCCGCTGCGGGCGCGGCTCGAACAGCGGGCACGCGAGAGCGCCTTGCCGGTCACCTTCCTCGGGCACGTCACCGACCGCGGGCTGCTCGGCGCGCTCCAGGCGTCCGCCGATGTCGCCCTGGCGCCGGGGCCCGCCGAGACCTTCGGGCTAGCGGCGCTGGAGGCCATGGCGTGCGGCACGCCCGTGGTGGCGAGCGCGTCGTCCGCGCTGTCCGAGGTGATCGGCTCCGCCGGGGCCGTCGCCGCGGACCACGGGGAGGCCTTCGCGGACGCCGTGGACCTGCTGCTGGAAGGCCTGGAGGCGGACCGGCGCGAGGCCGCACGCGCGCGTGCGGAGTGCTTCGGCTGGAACGCGGCGGTCGACGCCTTCCTCGCCGCGCACGACGCGGCCGTCCCCGTGCGCCCGTACGTGCCCGGAGGCGTGGCATGAGACCCCCGGGTGCCGCGGGCTCCCCGAGGTTCGTGGAAGTCCCGCGTTTCGTGGCCCTCGGCGACTCACTGACCGAGGGCGTGGGCGATCCCGTCGCCGGAGGGTGGCGCGGCTGGGCCGCGCTGCTCGCCGACGGGCTCGCCGAAGGGCCCGCCCGGTTCACCAACCTCGCGGTGAGCGGGGCGCAGACCCGGGACGTGCTGGAGCGGCAGCTGCCCGCCGCGCTGGAGCTGCGGCCCGAGCTGGTGTCCGTCGTCGTCGGCGTCAACGACACCCTGCGCTGCACCTTCGACATCCAGGCCGTGGCGGCCCGGCTCGACCGGGTGTACCAGGCCTGCACCGAGCGGGGCGCGGTCCTGCTCACCGCGTGTCTGCCCGACCCGGGCACGATGCTCGGGCTGCCGGGAGCGCTGGCCCACCCACTGGCCCGGCGGCAACGGGCCGTGAACGCGGTCGTCCACGCCCTGTCCGACCGGTACGACGCCCTGCATCTGCACGCGTGCGAGGGCGACTGGACCACCGACCGCGCCATGTGGAGCGCGGACCGGCTGCACCCCGGCGAACGGGGACACCGGCAACTGGCCCTGCGCTTCCACACGCTGCTCGCGGAGCACGGCCTCGCGACGGGGCCCGCGCCCTCGCCCGAGCCCGACTTCCCCGTCCCGACGAGGTCGGCGAGCCTGCGGTGGCTGGCCACGGCCGGCACCGGCTGGGTGGCCCGCCGCTGCACCGACCTGCTGCCCCAGCTCCTGACCCTGGCCGCCGACGAGTTGCGGCACCGCGCCCGGGGGACCAGTGCCCGGCTCGACCTGAGGGCCTCCGCGGCCGTGTCGGCGGCGCTGGCCGCACTGTCGGTGGCGGAGCAGGCGGATGCGGCCTGACCCGGTCGGCGGCCTGCTCCGAAGGGGTCAGCGCCGCCGTACGGCCACGAAGCGCACCGGAGTACCCGGGACCGCCTGCGCGGCGGCCGGCAGGTCGGCGGCCCGGACCACCGCGATCACCGGGTAGCCCCCGGTGGTCGGATGGTCGGCCAGGAACACCACCGGCCTGCCGTCGGGCGGCACCTGGACCGCGCCCAGCACCATGCCCTCGCTGGGGAGTTCACCGTGCCGGGCCCGCTCCAGGGCGGGGCCCTCCGTGCGCAGCCCGATGCGGTTGCCGGCGGCGGACACCCGGTAGGCGCGTGCGAGGAAAGCGCGTACGGCCTCCGGTGTGAACCAGTCGTCGCGCGGGCCGAGCGTCACCCGCAGGACCAGTTCGGCCGGCGGCGCCGGCTGCGGGGCGACGTCCACGCGCGCGTGCACACCGGTCGGCCGGCCCAGCGGCAGCACCGTGCCGTCCGTGAGCGGGGCCGGGCCGAGCCCCGACAGCAGGTCCGTCGAACGGCTGCCGAGCACGGGCTCGACGGCGATGCCCCCCGAGAGACCCACGTACGCGCGTACGCCCGACACGGCCGGACCGACGTCCAGCAGCGCCCCGGCGGGCACCCGCACCGGCGCACCCCAGGGGACCGGCCGGCCGTCCACCATGACCCGGCAGTGCGCGCCCGCCACCGCGACCGTGACCGTCGAACGGGGGCGCACGGCACAGCCGTTGAGCGTCGTCTCCAGCACGGCCGCCCCGGGCGGATTGCCGACCAGCCGGTTGACGAGGTCCGCGGCCGGCCCGTCCAGGGCACCGGAGCGGGGGACGCCGAGATGGGCGTGCCCGGGGCGGCCGAGATCCTGCACGGTGGTCAGGGCACCGGCCCGTACGACGGCCAGGGCGCGATCCGTCATGGCGCCGCCTCCGGGACGAACCGCACGCGCGTGCCCGGCGACAGCAGCGCGGCCGGCACCCGCGCGTGGTCCCACAGGACGGTGTCCGTCGTGCCGATCAGCTGCCAGCCGCCCGGCGACGAGCGTGGGTACACGCCCGTGTACGGGCCCGCCAGCGCCACCGACCCGGCGGGGACGGCCGTGCGCGGGGTGGCCCGGCGCGGGACGTCGTAGCGCGACGGCAGCCCGGTGAGATAGCCGAAGCCGGGCGCGAAGCCGCAGAAGGCGACCCGGAACTCCGTCTCCGCGTGGACGCGGGCGACCTCCCGCTCCGGCACGCCCCAGTGCGCGGCGACATCCGCCAGGTCCGGGCCGTCGTACCTCAGGGGGATCTCGACCACCTCACGCGCGCGTGGGGGAGCGGGCGGCAGTTCGGCGGCGGTCAGTTCGGCGGCCAGCCGGGCGGGGAAGTCCAGGCCGTCGAGGAGGACCGTGCGGGCCGCCGGGACGATCTCACGGGCCGACAGCGAGCCCTCCGCGCGGCGTCGCAGCAGCTCCGCGTGCAGGGCCTGAGCCTCGTCGCCCGAGGCGACCTCGACGAGCAGCGCGTCCTCGCCGACGGGCCGGACCTTCATGCGAAGGCCTCCACCCGGATCCCCGACGACTCCAGCCGTTCCCGCACCCGGCGCGCCAGCTCCACCGCGCCGGGCGTGTCGCCGTGCAGGCACAGGGAACGCGCGCGTACCTCGATGCGGGTCCCCGAGTGGGAGGAGACCTCGCCGGAGCGGGCCAGGTCCAGGGACCGCTCCACGACGGCCTCCGGGTCGGTGACCACGGCGCCGTTCCGCGTACGCGGCACCAGAGTGCCCGCGTCGGTGTACGCCCGGTCCGCGAACGCCTCAGTGACGACCGGCAGTCCGGCCTTGTCGGCGAGGTCGAGCAGTCGCGAGCCGGGCAGGCCCAGCACGGGCAGCGCCGCATCCGCGAGCAGCACTCCGTCGACGACCGCGGCGGCCTGTTCCTCGTCGTGCACGACCCGGTTGTAGAGCGCGCCGTGCGGTTTGACGTAGGCCACGCGGGAGCCCGCGGCGCGGGCGAAGACTTCCAGGGCGCCGATCTGGTAGGCCACTTCGGCCGCCAGCTCGGCGGGCGGCACGTCCATCGCGCGCCGCCCGAACCCGGCCAGGTCCCGGTAGGAGACCTGGGCGCCGATCCGCACCCCGCGCTCGGCCGCCAGCTCGCACACCCGGCGCATGGTGGCGGCGTCCCCGGCGTGGAAGCCGCACGCCACGTTGGCGCTGGTGACGACGGACAGCAGCTGTTCGTCGTCGGTGAGCCGCCAGCGGCCGAAGCCCTCGCCGAGGTCGGCGTTCAGGTCGATCGAGGTCACGTGTCGCATCTCCTGTCAGGCCACGCGGTACTGCTCGTCGCGGGCGTCGGTGAGGAACATCTGCCCCGGGGCGTGCGTGAGGGCGAACGGCGGGCGTGAGGCCATCACTGCCGCCTGCGGGGTCACCCCGCAGGCCCAGAACACCGGGATGTCGTCCGGTTCGGTGTCCACCGGGTCGCCGAAGTCGGGGCGGCCGAGGTCGCCGATGCCGAGCCCCGACGGGTCGCCGCAGTGCACGGGGCTGCCGTGCACCGCGGGCAGCAGACTGCTCTCCCGGATCGCCGCGGCCAGGTGCGGCGGCGGCACCGGCCGCATGGACACCACGAGAGGTCCGTGCAGCCGCCCGGCCGGACGGCACTGCCGACTCGTCACGTACATCGGGACGTTGCGGCCCTGCTCGACATGGCGGATCGGGACGCCCGCCTCGCTCAGCGCCCACTCGAAGGTGAAGCTGCAGCCGATCAGGAACGACACCAGGTCGTCCCGCCAGTGGGCGCGCACATCCGTCGGCTCGTCCACCAGCTCGCCGTCCCGCCACACCCGGTAGCGCGGCAGGTCGGTGCGCAGATCCGCGCCGTGGGCGAGCACGGTCGTCCAGGATCCGGCGTCCGTCACGTCGAGGACCGGGCAGGGCTTGGGGTTGCGCTGGCAGAACAGCAGCATGTCGTAGGCCCAGTCGGCGGGCACCGAGACGAGGTTGACCTGGGTGTGTCCGGCCGCGACCCCGGCCGTGGGTCCCGTCAGGCCCTCCCGGAAGCGGGCGCGGGCCGCTTTCGGGCTCCACGCGTGCGCGTGCTCGTCGACGAGCACCACGGGGCGGTCCTCGGTCCCGGTGGTCGGCGTGCGGTTCACGTGAGCTCCTTCCCGCGCGTCTCCGGCAGCCCGAGCAGGGCGAGCGCCGCGAGGCCGTAGCCGATCGCCCCGAAGACCAGCGCGCCGCCCACGCCCCAGCTGTCGGCCAGGAAGCCGACCATCGTCGGGAAGACGGCGCCCACCGCGCGCCCGGTGTTGTACGTGAAGCCCTGCCCCGTGCCGCGTACCGCCGTCGGGTACAGCTCGCTCAGGTAGGAGCCGAATCCGCTGAAGATCGCCGACATGCAGAACCCGAGCGGGAAACCGAGCACCAGGAGCAGGGTGTTGGCGCCGCTCGGGATGTTCGCGTACGCCAGGATGCAGATCGCCGACAGCAGGGCGAAGAGCCAGATGTTGCGCCTGCGGCCCAGCTTGTCGGTGAGGTAGCCGCCGGTGAGGTAACCGATGAAGGCGCCCGATATCAGGAACGTCAGATAGCCGCCGGTGCCGACGACGGACAGCTGGCGCTCGGACTTCAGATACGTCGGCACCCAGGTGGCCAGCGTGTAGTAGCCGCCCTGGACACCGGTCGAGAGCAGCACGGAGAAGAGCGTGACACGCAGCAGACCCGGCTTGAAGATCGCTTTGAAGGAGCCCTTCTCCGCGCTCTGTTCACGGGCGGCGGCGGCCTCGGGCGCGTCCTGCACACTGCGCCGCAGCCAGATGACGAGCAGCGCGGGCAGCGCCCCGGTCCAGAACATGATGCGCCAGGCCAGGTCGTCGCCGGCCACCGAGAAGACCAGCGTGTAGGCGATCACGGCGAGGCCCCAGCCCACGGCCCAGGAGCTCTGGATCGCGCCGAGCGTGCGGCCCCGGTGCTTGGCGCTCGCGTACTCGGCGACGAGGATCGCGCCGACCGCCCACTCGCCGCCGAAGCCGAGGCCCTGGAAGGCACGGAAGACCAGCAGCGTCTCGTAGTTGGGCGCGAAGCCGCAGGCGACGGTGAAGACCGCGTACGTGATCACCGTGATCATCAGCGCCTTCACCCGGCCGATCCGGTCCGCGAGGACGCCCGCGAGGGCGCCGCCGATCGCGGAGACCACCAGCGTGACCGTGGTGAAGAGACCGGTCTGGCCGCTGTTCAGGCCGAAGTAGGCCGACAGCGCGACCATGCTCAGCGGCAGCGTGAAGTAGTCGTACGAGTCGAGGGCGTAGCCGCCGAACGCACCGCCGAACGCGCGGCGGCCGCGCGGTCCGAGGGCGTGCAGCCAGCCGAACGCCCCGTCGTCGGCGGTGCGTTCGGCCGCGTCGGGGCGTGTCTCGTCGGTCAGGGCCTGCGGTGGAGGGGGCGTGCTCATGGGCACCTCGCAGAGAGGGGAAGGAGAGTGCTTCGGGCCGAGCCGTGCGTAGCACCGTAGGGGATTGTTCAACGATCCCTCAATACCCCTGTTGGTTCTTCTTGCGATCTGCGATTGAATTCCGGCATGGCAGAGCAGCTGAAGGACCTCGCCGACGACCGGGTTCTCCTGGGGCGCACCAGCACCGCCGAACGGGTCTCGGACATCCTCAGGAGCCGGATCGCCGAGGGCTACTTCCCGCCCGGCACGCGCCTGTCGGAGGACAGCATCGGCGGCGCGCTCGGCGTCTCCCGCAACACGCTGCGCGAGGCATTCCGCCTGCTCACCCACGAACGCCTGCTCGTCCACGAGCTGAACCGGGGCGTCTTCGTCCGGGTCCTGACCGTAGAGGACGTCGAGGACATCTACCGCACCCGCCGGCTCGTCGAGTGCGCCGTCGTCCGCGGCCTCGGCGAGCCGCCCTACGGCCTCGACGGGCTCGCCGGTGCCGTCGCCGAGGGGCGGGGGGCGGCCAGGGAGGGTGACTGGAAGGGGGTGGGTACGGCCAACATCCACTTCCACCGGGAGTTGGTCGCCCTCGCCGCGAGCGAGCGCACCGACGAGTTGATGCGCAGCGTCTTCGCCGAACTGCGCCTGGCGTTCCACGTGGTGGACGAGCCGCAGCGGCTCCATGAGCCGTACATCGCACGAAATGTCGCGATTCTTGAGGCTCTTCAGGGCGGGGAGCGCGGCAAGGCCGAGCGTCTGCTCGCCGGCTATCTCGACGACTCGCTGGAGCGGGTCGTCGAGGTGTACCGGCGGAGGGTCGGCGAAGACGGCTGAGGGGGCCGCCGAAGGCCTGCCGAGGGGCGTACCCGCGTCGTTTGGGTGGTTGTCAGACCCAGGACCTAGTCTGTGCACCGTGACTTCGCCTGCATCGACGGACAGCGTTCCGCCCCAGCTCAGCGCGGGGCCGCGCCCCGCGCCGGGGCCGGCCGCCGACGAGGGCCTGGCGCGGCGCCTGCGCGCGCTCGCCTGCACCGCGCCGCTGCACGACCTGGACGCGCGCAAGGCCAACCTCGCGGGTGAGTACTCGGTGTACGGCATGGCGGAGGTCGCCCTCTCGGCCATCGACCTCGTCACCCTGAACATGGACTTCGACACGGGCGCGGACCACGACCAGATCGTCGCCCGCCTCATCCCGCGCATCGCCGCGCAGGCGTCACGGCGGCCCGCCGCCGAGCACGAGCGGGTGGCCCGCTGGGTCCTGGAGAACCTGATCAACGTCGGCAGCGTCGACCGCGGCTTCCGCGCGGTCTACGGCACCTTCGGAGCGGACGGCACCTATGTGCGCCGTGACTACGACTTCAAGCTGATCGAGGAGGTCCCGGGCCCTGGCGGCACGGTCTATCTCCGTACGACGGACGAGGCGGTCAACGTTCTCGTCGGCGCCCTCGACACCGATGTCACCAGCGCGCAGATCGCCGCCGAGGTCAAGCTGGAGGTGCTGATCAGCCGCGGCCGGCTCGCCGACGCCCAGCTCGCGGCCGAACAGGCCCGCTACCGCACCGTGCAGTACTCGGAGACCCTGCGCAGGGCCCTCGACGCGACCCGGCGCAATGTGCGCGCGGTGGACTGGCTGACCACCGTGCCCGACATGATCGCCGAGGCCCTGGAGCACGTCGCCGACCGCTACCGCCACGAGAACGCGATCCTGACCAACATCCGCAAGGCCCGGGACGAGTCCGAGGACCCCGAGCACAAGCGCCGGGCCGCCGAGCTCGTCGACATCGTCAAGGACTGCATCCGCCGGCACACGCAGCTCCAGTCCCGGCTGCTCGAGGCCGGACCGCTGTTCCGCGCCGAGCAGGACCGGCAGGCCTTCGCCACCCCGATGACCACGTCGGGCATCGACCTCTACGGCCATCTCGTCGCCCCCGTCCTGCCGCTGTCGCTCGAGAAGGCCGTCCGCGTCACTGACGCCTTCTTCGCCCGCGGCACCGGGCTGCGCACGCCCGTGTCCGTCCGGGTCGGGGACCTCGTCGACATACTGCTGACGCCGCCGGTGGAGCGGGAGCATCTGGGCGCGGAGATGCCCGAGCCGGATGTCATCGCCACGCCCGACGACAGCCGGTTCAGCGAGGAGCAGATGGCGGCCGCGCAGGAGCTGCTCGACCTGCCGGCCGACGCCCCGCGCCGGCTGTCCGGGCTGCTCGCCGAGGCCCGTCGGCAGGATCCCGAACTGCCGTATCTGGTCGCCCTGCTGGCCGTGCACGCGGCCAGTCCGCCGGTCGGGACGGCTTATCGGCAGGGGGAGCAGAAGTTGCTGTTCGCCGTGGACGACGGGACCGAACTCGACGATCCGGAGTTCGGCGGGGCGGATCTGATCGTCGGGACGGCGCTGCTGGACGCGGCGGGGATGGCGGCGGATCGGACCGAAGCGGCATGAGTGAGTACCGCAGGATCAAGAACAACAGTGAGTACCGCAGGATCAAGAACAACAGTGAGTACCGCAGGATCAAGAACAACAGTGAGTACCGCAGGAACAAGAGCAACAAGGAGCCCCGACCGTGAGCGAGCACGTCGAGTGGAGTGAGCCGGAGGGACCGGCCCCGACGGCCACCGCCGTCACCCCCGCCGACGCCGCCGACGCGGCTCGGCTCGTGTCCTTCGGACTGCAGCCCAAGCTGCAGCCCGCCCGCGACCAGGAGTACGCGGACCTGCTGCGGCGCTACCGCGAGGACCCGCCGTTCGCGCGGCTCGCCGACGCCGTGGCCACCGGTCTGGGCCTCATCGTGCTGGAGGTGTCCCCGCGCGCCGGCATGGCCGTGACCGCCGCCGAGGACTCGGTGTTCGCCGTGCGCATGGGTGACTACGCGCGTCGTACGTCGGCCGACGGCGGCGACCGGTTCCTGCACGGACTCGCCCATCTCGCCGTCGCCGCCATGGCTTTCCCTCGTCCCGAGGACCTCGCCGACGACGGCTACATCGGCCGGGTCACGGTCAACGGCGTCGACGCCTTCGTGCGCCAGGCCTGCCGCCGACTGGAGGAACGCGCCGCCGAGCAGGGCGAGAACACCGACCCGGCCACCGACATGCCGGGCCTGGAGGCCGCCTGGCGGATCTGGGTGCGGCGCAGTGCGACCGGTGCCACCAAGGACGCGCGCCGGCTCGCCGGTTCGACCACCGGCATCATCGCCAAGGCCGTCGCCTTCCTCACCGAATCCGGCTTCCTCCAGCGCACCGGCGACGACAACGGCGGCACGTTCCGCACAACCGCCCGCTACCAGCTCCAGGTACGCGACATGGCCGGCAGCGCGGCGATGGCCGAGCTGCTGGAGCTGGGCGTCGTCCCCGTCACCGACGGCACACCGACGCTGCTGCCCGCCGAGGAGAGCGACGACCTGGAGCTGGTGGCCGACGCCGGGCTGCCGTTCCACTCCTCCTGACCCCCACTTCACGAAGGCTTACGAGAGTCCGCCATGTACGAGCTGTCCCGGGTCCGCCTCTACTCCATCGGGCCCGCCGGTGCGCGCTACGCCGACACCGTGCTTGACCTGCGCGGTGTGGGCGAGGCCGTGCCCGACCCCGCGCCCACGCAGGCGGAGTTCTTCGAGGAGGAGCCCGTCGGCCCGCCACGCCGGCCCGCGCCCGCGGGGGTGCTCTTCCTGGAGAACGGCGGCGGCAAGTCGGTGCTGCTCAAGCTGATCTTCTCCGTGATGCTGCCGGGCCACCGGAACACGCTGGGCGGCGCCAGCTCCGGTGTATTGCGCAAGTTCCTGCTCGCCGACGACTGCGGACACGTCGCGCTGGAATGGCAGCACGTGCTGACCGGCGAGTGCGTCGTCGTCGGCAAGGTCAGCGAGTGGCGCGGACGGCAGGTCTCCAACGACCCGCGGAAGTTCGCCGAGGCCTGGTACTCCTTCCGCCCCGGACCCGGACTGAGCCTCGACAACCTGCCCGTCGCCGAGTCCACCGCCGTACGGGCCCCGGCCGAGGGCCAGTCCGGCGCACGCGGCCGGCGTCGCACGATGAAGGGCTTCCGCGACGCCCTCACGGAGGCGGGCAAGACCTACCCGCACCTGGAGGTGCACTGGGAGGACATCCACGACCGCTGGATCGAGCACCTGGGCGATCTCGGCCTCGACCCGGAACTCTTCCGCTACCAGCGGGAGATGAACGCCGACGAGGGCGAGGCCGCCGGCCTCTTCGCGGTCAAGAAGGACGCCGACTTCACCGATCTGCTGCTGCGCGCCGTCACCGACACCCGTGACACCGACGGCCTCGCCGACCTGGTCGGCGGCTTCGGCAACAAGCTCGGCCGGCGCGCCGAACTGATCGCCGAACGGGACTTCACCGCAGGGTCGGTCGACCTGCTCGGGCGGATCGTCGAGGCCGCCGAGGCCCGCACCCGCGCGCGGGACATCCACGCCGGAGCTGAGCGGCGCACACGGAACCTGGCCCGCAAGCTGTCTGCCCGAGGGGTTCAGGAGCGGACCCGGGCCGCCGACCTGGCGCAGCGGGTCACGGCCGCCGCGTACGCGGTCACGCACGCCGAGGCGGCCCGCGAGCGCAGCGCCCTGATCTCCGCCGAACTCGCCTACCGGCACGCCTCGCTGGCCCTTGCCGCGGCCGAGAAGTCCGCCGCCGCGCAGAAGCGCGAGCTCGCCGACGCCCGCACGCTGCACTCCGCGTGGCAGGCCGCCGAGGCCGCGTTGCGCCACCGCGCCGCCGCCGACCGCGTCGCCCGGGTGTCCGCCGCGATCCAGGAGGCGGAACGCGACGCCGCCCCCGCGCTGGCCGCCCGTTCCAAGGCCGCCGTCGACCTGGTACGGGCCCTGCACGCGGCCGCGGGGAACGCCGAGAACCTCGCCAACGAGGAGGAGGAGCGCTCCGCCGCCCTCCAGGAGGTCAGCGACTCGGCGTACCGCGACTCCACCGCCGCCGCCACCGAGGCGCAGCGCGCCCGCAGCGAGGTCGGGCACCTCAAGCAGCGCCTCGCCGAGGTCGAGCAGGAGACCGCCGAGGCCGTCCGGGCCGGCTGGCTCGACGACAGCGCGCCCGACGCCGACCCGGCCCGCGCGGCCCTCGCCGCCAGCGACGCCGAGAAGACCGCCGTGGCGGCCTGGGACGCGGCCCGCGAGGCGTCCCGCCGGGCCACGGAGCACGCGCGCGAGGCGGCCGCCACCGAGTCCCGCGCGGAACTCACCGCGGCCCGTGCGGCGGACGCGGCCACGGCGGCGGAGCGGTCGTACGAGGCCGAGCGCCGCACCGCCGAGGCGCTGGCGGGGGAGGAGCGGCTGGCGGAGCTGCTGAGCCTCACTTCCGAGACCCGGCCGGGCATCCCGCAGCCCCGCCACGGCTCGGACAGCGAGCCGGCCCTCCCGACCGCGTCCGGCGAACAGGGGCTCAGCCCCGAGCAGCTCGACCGCTTCGCCGACGACCTGCGCGACCTGCTCGACGACGCCGTCGGCTCCGCCGAACGCCAGCTGTTCGACCTGCGTACGGCCGCCGCCGACGACTCCCGCATCCTCGGGGCGCTCGGAGACGGCGGGTTGCTGCCGCCCGGCCCGGACGTGCTCGCCACGGTCGAGTACCTCGGCGAGCACGGCATCCCCGCGCTGCCCGGCTGGCGCTATCTCGCCCAGGCCGTCGACCCGGCCGACCACGCGCGTGTGCTGGCCGCCCGGCCCGAACTCGTCGACGGCGTGATCATCACCGACCCCGACTCCCACGCACGCGCCCGGGAGGCGCTGGGCGACGCGGCACTGCTGCCTCGCTCCGCCGTGGCCGTGGGCACGGCGGCCGCTCTGCTCGCCCCGACCCCCGCCCCGGACACCGACAGCGGCGACGTGTTCCTCGTCCCGCCGAACCCCGCCATGCACGACGAGCACGCCGCCGACGAGGAACGGCAGACGCTGCGCGCCCGGGCGACCGAGCGTGACGAGGAGATCCGCGCGCTCGCCGCCCGCCTCGGCAAGGACCGTGAGCTGGCTGCCCGGCTCGCCTCCTGGCGCACCGGCTGCCCCGACGGCCGGCTCGCCGAACTGGCCCGGGCCGCCCACGACACCCGCGAGTTCGCCGAGGAGTCGGAAGCGGAACTGGCCGAAGCGCGCACGGTCCGGGCCGAGGCGGACGAGACCGCGGCCGAGGCCGCCCGGGTCCGGGACGAGCGGCAGGAGGCCGCCCAGAAGGCCCGCCGCTCCGCCGACGCCCTCGCCGGGCTCGCCTTCCGGCTGCGCGAGCGGGCCGGCTGGCAGGTCAGGCTCCGCGAACTGGCCGACGAGGCGACCGAGGCCGAGGCGGGCGCCCAGACCTGCCTGGAGCGCGCCCGCGCCGCCGACGAGGACCGCCGTGGTGCCCAGCGCGCCGCCGACGACGCGCGCCGTACCGCCCGCGCGCTGCGCGCCGAGCGCTCCGAGATCGCGGGCGCCCCCGACGACGTACCCGAGGACGAGACCCAGACCCCGAAGGCATCCCTGCCCGCCCTGCGCGAGGCTTACCGGGCCGCGTCCCAGGTGTACGAGAAGGTCGGCGTGGGCGCCGACCTGCGGGCCGAGCAGGCCCGCGCGGAGAGCGACGAGAGCGCGGCCCGCGCGGAGCTGGACCGGCTGAGCAACAAGGTCCGCACGCGCGCGGAGCAGCTCCTCGAATCCCCCGACGGCTCCGACGGCCCCAGTCGCCAGGCCGCCGCGGCCCGGGCCGAGGAGCTGGTGCAGCTCCTGGAGACCCGTATGTCGAACGCGAGCGAGCAGCTCGGGCGGCTGCGCGGCGAGGCCGAACGGCACGCGCCGGAGGACGGCGAGGCCCACACCGAGCTCCCCGAGGACTCACAGCCCCGCGACGCCGAGCACGCGCAGACCCTGCTGCGCACCGCCACGGCCGAACTCGCCTCCCACACCGAGGCGCTCACCCAGGCACGGGAGGCGCACGCCGAACTCCTCGACGCCCACCGCGCCGCCGAGGACGCCGCGGGCGGCTTCGACGAGATCGCCGCCATGCTCCGCGACCTGCTGCGCGAGCACACCACCGACGAGGAGCACGAAGAGCCCGAGCCCTACCCCGGCACCCCGGAGGAGGCCCGGCACTCGGCCGCCGAGGCCCGCCGCTCCCTGCGCGGCTGTGCCGCCGACCTGTCCGCCGCCGAGGCCGCCGTCCGCGAGGCCAGCGACATCCTCGTCCGGCACGCCAACTCCACGCGCTACGAGCAGGTCCGCACCCCGGCACGGCAGCAGATCCGCGAACTGCCCGCCTCCGCGCTGCCCGAGCACGCCCAGAAGTGGGCGGACGCCTTCGCGCCCCGGCTCCGCGTCCTGACGGACGAACTCGAACAGCTGGAACGCAACCGCGACTCGATCGTGGACCGGCTCCGCGGCCTGGTCGAGTCGGCCCTGGCCACCCTGCGCTCTGCCCAGCGGCTCTCCCGCCTCCCGGAGGGCCTCGGCGAGTGGTCGGGACAGGAGTTCCTCCGCATCCGCTTCGAGGAGCCCGACCAGGCCACGCTCACCGAGAGGCTGGGCGAGGTCATCGACGAGGCGACCCGCGCGGCCGTCAAGAAGAACTCCGACCTTCGGCGTGACGGCATGTCCTTGCTGCTGCGGGGCGTCGCCGCGGCCCTGCAGCCGAAGGGCGTCGCCGTCGAGATCCTCAAGCCCGACGCGGTGCTGCGCGCCGAGCGCGTCCCCGTCGGGCAGATGGGCGACGTGTTCTCCGGCGGTCAGCTCCTCACCGCCGCCATCGCCCTGTACTGCACGATGGCATCGCTGCGTTCGAACGACCGGGGCCGCGACAAGCACCGGCACGCCGGCACCCTGTTCCTGGACAACCCCATCGGCCGCGCCAACGCCACCTACCTGCTGGAACTCCAGCGGGCGGTGTCGGACGCCCTCGGTGTCCAGCTCCTGTACACCACGGGCCTGTTCGACACCACCGCCCTGGCCGAGTTCCCCCTCGTCATCCGCATGCGCAACGACGCCGACCTCAGGGCCGGCCTGAAGTACATCAGCGTCGAGGAACACCTCCGCCCGGGCCTGCCGCAGCAGGCCGGGGCGGGGGAGGCGGCGCACAGCGAGATCACCGCCACCAGGATGTACAAACGCCCGGTGTCTTGAGACTCAGGCGTCCTCCCGCAGCAGATCCGCACACTTCTCGCCGATCATCATGGTCGTGATGCAGGGGTTGACGGTGACGAGATCCGGCATCACCGACCCGTCAGCCACCCGCAACCCCTCGACACCCTTGACCCGCAACCGCGCGTCCAAGGGAGCCGAAGGGTCGTCGTCCGCACCCATCTTCACCGTGCAGGACGGGTGATAGACCGTGTTGTGCGTCTTATGGATGTAGTCGAGCAGTTCGTCATCCGTCCGCACATCAGGCCCGGGCGCAAGCTCGGCCCCCGCCCAGCCGCTCAGCGCGGGCTGCCCGGCGATCCGCCGGGCCAGCCTCAGCCCGTAGGTCATCACCCGCGCGTCGTGCTCGTGGGTGAAGTACCGAGGATCCACCCTCGGCTTGTCCCGGTGGTCCCGGGTCCGCAGCCGAACCGTCCCGCGCGACTTCGCCCGCGTCACATTGGGCGTGAGGCAGAAGGCGTTCTCGGAGGTGGGGTAGCCGTGCCGGGCGGTGTTCATGTCGAACGGCACGGACCCGTAGTGGAACATCAGGTCCGGCCGGTCGAGCCCCGGCTCGGTGTCGTAGAAGATGCCCGCCTCCCACCACTGGCTGGACGTGGTGGTCATCGGCTGCCGGGCCTCCCACATGATCACGCCCTCGGGGTGGTCCTGGAGGTTCTCGCCGACGCCGGGGGCGTCCACGACGACCTCGATTCCGGTGTCGCGCAGGTGCCCGGCCGGTCCGATGCCCGACAGCATCAGCAGCTTCGGCGAGTCGATCGCCCCGCACGACACGATCACCTCGCGCCGGGCCCGTACGGTCCTGGTGTGGATCAGGTCCGGGTCGAGGTACTCGGCGCCCACGCAGCGCCTCCCGTCGAGCACCAGCTTCTTGGCGCGTACTCCCGTGCGTACCTCCAGATTGGGCCGCTTGCCGAGAACCGGGTGCAGATAGGCGACCGAGGACGACTGGCGGATGTTGTTCTCGTCGGAGTTGATCTGGAACCAACTGGCGCCCCGGACGACCGTCCGGCCCGTGTTGAAGGCGACCGTGGGGATGCCCTCCTGCGCGCATGCCTCCAGCAGGGCGGTGCCGCACGGGTCGTCGCTCTTCAGCGTGCGCAGCTTCACCGGGCCGGTGCGGCCGTGGTGGTCGCCGGGCGCGTCGTTGTTCTCCAGGCGCCGGTACAGCGGGAACAGGTCGGCCGCGCTCCAGCCGGTACAGCCCGCGGCCGCCCAGTCGTCGAGGTCCTCGGCGGGTGCCCAGAAGGCGATGCAGGAGTTGTGGGAGGAGCAGCCGCCGAGCACCTTCGCCCGGGCGTGCCGCATGAAGCTGTTGCCGCTGGCCTGCGGTTCGACCGGATAGTCCCAGTCGTAGCCGGACTCCAGCAGCCCCATCCAGCGCTCCAGCCGCAGGACGTCGTCGTCGCCGACGTCGCTCGGGCCGGCCTCCAGCACGCACACCGTGACGGAGGGGTCCCCGGACAGCCGGGCAGCCACCACGTTGCCCGCGGTGCCGCCACCGACCACGACGTAGTCGAACTCATGCGTCCTCATGGGTCCTCCTTCAGTCGGCCGCCGGGGCGGTGAGGGGAGCCGAGGCCGTGGTGTCCGAGCGGTGCTCGGCGAGCACACCGGTCCGGTGCCGCTGGACGAACCAGTAGTACGCGAAGCCGCCGCCCGCGATGACGGCGACGAACAGCACCGCGCCCCAGCGCAGGTACCAGTGATAGGGAGCCGCGGCGTTGTAGACCGCCGCCCGCGGCCAGATGAGGTTGAGCGTCATGGCTCCGCCCCACAGCACGGCCAGGATGTTGACCGGCAGACCCCAGCGGCCCAGGGAGAAACGGCCCTCGCTCGCGGGCTGCCACTTTCCGCGCAGCCGGGCGACCAGCAGCGGCACCGTGACACCCAGGTAGGCGAGGTAGATCATGATGATGCCGATGCTGGTGACGACGGTGAAGATCTGCGGCTGGCGGATGTTGACCACCAGGATCGCCAGCGCCAGGATCCCGATGATCACGGTCGGCAGGACCGGCGTCTGGAACCGCGGGTGGCACTTGGCCAGCTTCGCCGACGCGGGCAGGTTGTTGTCGCGGGCCATCGCGAAGGCCAGCCGGACGGCCGCCGTGTGGACCGCCAGGGCGCACACCGTCACCGCGATCAGCACGCACCACAGCATCGCCTTGCCGGCCGTCGGGCCGAGCACGTCCAGGACGATGTACTGCAGACCGTCCGTGGACAGCTTCTCGCCCTTCAGGCTGGACACGCTCATCAGCGCGAGCAGCAGGATCAGGCCGCCGAGCACGAAGGACGCCACGATCGCCCGGATGATCGCGCGCGGGGCGTTCCTGGTCGGGTCCAGGGACTCCTCGCCGAGCGAGGCCGCGGTGTCGAAGCCGTACATGACGTACGCGGAGGCCAGCGAGGCCACCAGGAAGGCACCCAGGTAGCCGTTCCCGTACCCCGCGCCGGTGCCGTGCGTCTCCATGACGACCTGCGGGCCGCGCGTGATGTGGACGGCGAACAGGACGATCAATACGACAGTGGCGATCAACTCGATGAACACGCCCGCCGTGTTGATCCTCGCCATCAACTTGACGCCGAAGGCGTTCACCAGGGTGGTGAACAGGATCAACACCGCGGCCAGGATGACCGCGTTGGTCGCCACGTCGTACGTACCGGTGCCGTCCCCCACGAACTGGAAGAACGACGAGATCTGCGGCAGCGTCAACTGGTAGGCCAGCGCCACGGCCGCGATGGACACGATCGAGGCGATCAGCATCATCCAGCCGGCCAGCCAGCCCAGATGCGGATTGCCTATCTTCTTCGACCAGTTGTAGACGGAACCCGCGACGGGATAGCGGGCGGCGAGCTCCGCGAAGCACAGCGCGACCATGAACTGGCCGGCGAAGACCATCGGCCACGACCACCAGTAGGCGGGGCCGCCGCTGCCGTAGCCGAAGTAGAAGAGCTGGAAGGTGCCGGTCAGGATCGATATGTAGCTGATCCCGGCGGCGAAGGTGTGGAAGTTGCCGAGGGTGCGTTTGAGCTCGGGTCTGTAGCCGAACTCGGTGAGTTCGGCATCGTCCTGGCCGGGAGCGTCGGTGGACTGCGCGGTCGGTCTCATGGGCGGTTCCTCAATGGTGTTCCTCGGGGCGGATTCGATCAGTCGAACCAACCCTGGGGGGTGGGACGGGTGTTGCGCCAGATGTGCTTCGTCTCGCGATACTCCGCGAGCCCCGCGGGCCCGAGTTCGCGTCCGAAGCCGGACTGCTTGAAACCGCCCCATTCCGCCTGCGGAACGTAGGGGTGGAAGTCGTTGATCCAGACCGTTCCCAGGCGCAGCCGGTCCGCGACCCGCGCGGCCCGGGCCTCGTCGCTCGTCCACACGGCGCCCGCGAGACCGTAGATCGTGTCGTTGGCGAGGCGTACGGCCTCCTCCTCGCTCGTGAACCGTTCGACGGTGAGGACGGGGCCGAAGGACTCCTCCTGGACCACGGACATGCCCGCGGCGCACTCGTCCAGCACGGTGGGCGGGTAGTAGAAGCCGCCGACGAGGTCCTGCCGGTCCGGGCGCGAGCCGCCGCAGCGCAGCACCGCGCCCTCCGCCAGGCCCTTGGCCACATAGGCCTCGACCTTGGCGCGATGCGCGGCCGAGATCAGCGGACCGGTCCGGGCCCGCTCGTCGAACGGCCCGCCCAGCCTGATGTCCCGCGCCCGCCGTACGATCTCGTCGACGAAGCGGTCGTGCAGACGGTCCTCGACCAGCAGCCGCGTCCCGGCCGAGCACACCTGCCCCGAGTGCAGGAACACGGCCGTCAGCGCCATGTCGACGGCGGCCTCGAAGCCGGCGTCGGCGAAGACGATGTTGGGGTTCTTGCCGCCGAGTTCGAGGGCCACCTTCTTCACCGTCGGAGCGGCGGCGGCCATCAGCCGGCGTCCGGTCTCCAGGCCGCCGGTGAAGGAGACGAGGTCCACGTCCGGATGGTCGCCCAGCGGGGCGCCCGCCTCCGGGCCCGCGCCGAGGACCAGATTGCCTGCGCCCGGCGGAAGCCCGGCCTCCGCCAGCAGCCGCACCAGGTGGATCGCGGTGTGCGGAGTCAGCTCGCTCGGCTTGAGCACGAAGGTGTTTCCGGCCGCGAGAGCCGGGGCGACTTTCCAGGCCGTCTGCAGCAGCGGATAGTTCCAGGGCGTGATCAGCCCGCACACGCCGACCGGCTCGTGCACCACCCGGCTGTCGACGTCCGCCCGGCCCGTGTCGACGACCCGGCCGGACTCGCTCGCCACCAGCCGCCCGAAGTAGCGGAAGCAATTCGCGACGTCGTCGATGTCGTACTCGCTCTCCATGAGCCGCTTGCCCGTGTCCAGCGACTCCGCGCGGGCGAGGTCCGCCTTGTCCCGGACGATCAGGGCCGCGACGCGCAGCAGCAGGTCACCGCGTTCGTGCGCCGGGGTCCGCGGCCAGGGCCCCTCGTCGAAGGCCCGGCGGGCCGCGGCGATCGCCTCCACCGTGTCCTTGCCACCCGCCTCGTCCACGACCCCGACAAGGGAACCGTCGGCCGGGCAGCGGATCTCACGGGTGCGCTCGTCGAGGGCGCCCCGCCACTCACCGTCAATGAACAGGTCCGGCATGCGCGCCTCCCAGCCGTTCGACGAGCCACTCGTGGAAGATCCCGATGTGGTGCTCGTTGGGCACGAGTACACCCCCTTTTCGGTACGCCCGGGAAGCCATCGCCGGCTGCGTTCGTTCGCAGGCCTCGAAATCTTGGAGGTTCACCCGATGGAAGAGCTCCACCGACCTCGACACGTCCGCCCCTGACTCCACCACGTCGGGCGCGTACAGCCAGTCGCACTCGACGACCGTGCGGTCCTCGGCGAGCGGGAACATACGGTGCAGGATGACGTGGTCCGGGACCAGGTTCACGAAGACCGCCGGCTTGATCGTGATGGCGTAGTAGCGGCGGTCCTGGCCGGCGCCCACGGCCGGAAGCCGGCCGAAGCCCTCGCTGCCGTCGACGGTGAAGCCCTTGACCTCGTCACCGAACTCGGCGCCGTGGCCCACGTAGTACTGGGCGGCGTACCCGTCGGCGAACTCCGGGAGCACCTCCGTCAGTTCGGGGTGGATCGTCGCGCAGTGGTAGCACTCCATGAAGTTCTCGACGATCAGCTTCCAGTTCGCCTTCACGTCATAGGTGATGCGTTTTCCGAGCGCGAGGTTCTCCGTGCCGTAGTGCTCGATCGCCGCGACGTCACCGAGCCGCTCGACGGCCGCCCGCACGACCGTCTCCTCGAAGGAGGGAGGTTCGTCCGCCAGGCACACCCAGGCATAGCCGAGCCACTCACGCAGAGCGACATTGATCAACCCGTACGCGACACGATCGACGTCCGGCATCTTGATCAAGTTGGGTGCGGCGATCAATTTGCCGTCGAGGTCGTACGTCCAGGCGTGGTACGGGCACTGGAGAGTGCGGCGGTTCTCGCCCGACTCCTCCAGGCACAGGCGCGCCCCGCGGTGGCGGCAGACGTTGAGGAAGGCGCGCAGCTCGCCTTTCCGGGTACGGGTGATGATGACGTTCTCGCGACCGACCTGGACGGTGCGGAAGGCGCCGGGCCGGTCCAGGTCGGAGCTGCGGACGGCGCAGAACCACATCGACTCGAAGACGTGTTCCTGCTCCTGCCGGAAGACGTCCGGGTCGGTGTAGTAGCGCCCGGGGAGGGTGGCGATCAGGCTCGGGGTGATCGGGGTCGTCGTCACGAGGGAAACGCCTCCTACCGGCGAATACGGGTCATCTTCGGGTCGAACAGCGGCTCGTCGGCGACCGTGGCCGGGACCTTCTCGCCGAGGTACTCGATGTGCACGCCCGTGCCCGTGGCGAGCGGGGCCGGCAGCCAGGCGTACGCGACGCAGCGGCCGAGGGTGTAGCCGTACGACGCGCTGGTGACGTAGCCGGCGGGGGCACCGTCGACGTACACGGGCTCCTTGCCGAGGACGACGGCGGCGGGGTCGTCGAGGAGGAGGGGGGTGAGGCGGCGGGTGGCCTGGGCCTTCCTCGTGAGCGCGGCTTTGCCGACGAAGTCCTCCTTGTCCATACGGACCGCGAACCCGACGCCCGCCTCGAACGGATCGTGCTCATCGGTCATGTCGACGCCCCAGGCCCGGTAGCCCTTCTCCAGCCGCAGGGAGTTGAAGGCCGAGCGGCCCGCCGCGACCACGCCGAGGTCCCGGCCGGCCTCCCACAGCGTGTCCCAGAGCCGGAGCCCCAGGTCGGCGGTGGTGTACAGCTCCCAGCCGAGCTCGCCCACGTAACTCAGCCGCATGGCGGTCACCGGGACATGGCCGATGTAGGTCTCCTTCGCGCGGAAATAGCCGAAGGCCTCGTGCGAGAAGTCGTCGGGGGTGAGCGGCTGGACGAGATCACGGGCGAGCGGGCCCCAGACACCGACGCAGCACGTACCGGAGGTGCTGTCCCGGATGTGGACGTCCGCGGGTGCCTGGCGCAGCAGCAGGTCCAGGTCGGCGGGGGAGTTGGCGCCGACCTGGAAGCGGTCGGGTGCGAGACGCGCCACGGTCAGGTCGGAGCGGATGCCGCCCGTCTCGTCGAGGAGGAGGGTGTACGTGACCGCGCCGGGCTTCTTGCGGAGGTTGTTGCTGGTCATACGGTTCAGGAAGTCGAGCGCTCCGGGGCCGGTGACCTCGAGGCGGCGCAGGGGAGTCATGTCGTAGAGGGCGACCCCCTCACGCGTCGCCCTGGCCTCGGCCGCCGCGATGGGCGACCAGTGGCGGGCCGACCAGGCATCGCGCTCGGGGAGGGACCCGAGGGTGTCCACCAGCGGTGCGTTCGCGTCGTACCAGTGCGGACGCTCCCAGCCGCCGCCCTCCAGGAAGTACGCGCCGAGCTGCTGCTGCCGGGCGTGGAAGGGGCTGACCCGCAGGGGGCGGGGCCGTTCCATCGGCTGGAGCGGATGGATGACGTCGTACACCTCGACGAACTGCTGTGAACCTCTGTCACGGACGTAGGACGGGGAACGCTGCGCCTCCTCGAAGCGCGTGAGGTCGCACTCGTGCAGGTCGATCGACGGCCGCCCGTCCACCATCCACTCGGCGACGGCCTTGGCGACACCGGCCGAGTGCGTGACCCAGACGGCCTCGGCCAGCCAGAAGCCGCGCAGCGTCCGGGACTCGCCGAGGACCGGCATGCCGTCCGGGGTGAAGGAGAACACGCCGTTGAAGCCGGCCTCGATCTCGGTGTCGCGCAGGGCGGGAATGAGGCGGCGGCAGTCGGCCCAGCTGGGGGCCCAGTCCTCCTCCGTGAAGGGATAGGAGGACGGCATGTCCATGTGCCGGGCACGGGCCTCGTCGTACGGCAGGACCGCGAAGGGGTCGACGGGCAGGGGCCGGTGGGCATAGGAGCCGATGCCGATCCGGTCGGTGTGTTCACGGAAGTAGAGGTCGCGGTCCTGGAAGCGGAGGATCGGCTTCGATGCCTCCACGGTGGCACCGTCCAGCTCGGGGAGCGGTTTGGTCCTGGCGTACTGGTGGGCGAGTGGCTGCAGGGGGACGTCGACCCCGGCCATGCGGCCGACGACCGGGCCCCAGAAGCCGGCCGCCGAGACGACGTGGTCGGCCGGGAAGGTGCCCCGGTCGGTGACGACTCCGGTGACCCTGCCGTTCTGCCGCTCGATGCCGGTGACCGTGTGCCGGTCCAGGAAGCGGGCGCCCCGCTCGGTGGCCCGCGCCATCTGCGCGCGGCCGGCGAGCAGGGCGCGGGCCAGGCCGTCGTCCGGCGTGTGGAAGCCGCCGAGGACCATCGACTCGTCGATCAGCGGCCAGAGTTCCTTGCAGCGCGCGGCACCGACGATCTCGCCGCGCACGCCCCAGGAGGCCGCGTAGCCGGCCCGGCGGTGCAGCTCGGCGAGGCGCTCGGGGGTGGTGGCCAGCTCCAGGCCGCCGACCTGGTTGAAGCAGGAGGCGCCGTCGACGTCGAGCGAGGTGAACTTCTCGACCGTGTACCGGGCGAGGGCGGTGAGGGTCTTCGAGGGGCTGGTCTGGAAGACGAGGCCGGGTGCGTGCGAGGTGGAGCCGCCCGGGGCGGGCAGGGGTCCCTGTTCGAGGACGGTGACGTCGGTCCAGCCGCGGGAGGTCAGCTCGTCGGCGAGGGAACAGCCGACGATGCCGGCGCCGATGACGACCACTCGGGGTGTTTCGGGTGTGCTGGGCATGCCCCTCCTTGTCCTTGGCCTTGCCGGGGTGGATGAACGCGCTGGGAGAGTGGGGTGCCGGGGCTACGCGGCGCTCACAGGACCACCACTGAGCGCAGCACCTCGCCCCGGTGCATCCTCGCGAACGCCTCCTCCACCTGATCCAGCGCGATGGTCTCGCTGACGAAGGCGTTCAGGTCCAGCAGCCCGTACAGGTACTGGTCGACGAGAAACGGGAAGTCGCGGCTCGGCAGACAGTCGCCGTACCAGGACGACTTGATCGCACCGCCCCGCGAGAACACGTCGATCAGCGGCAGTTCGACCTTCATCTCGGGGGAGGGCACGCCGACCTGGACCAGCAGGCCCGCGTGGTCCCGCATGTAGAAGGCCTGCGTGAACGTCTCGGGGCGGCCCACCGCGTCGATCGCTATGTCGACACCGAAGCCGTCGGTGAGTTCGCGCACCGCCTCGACCGGGTCGGTGCCCCGGGAGTTGACGGTGTGCGTGGCGCCGAACTTCTCCGCACGGTCGAGCTTCCTGTCGTCGATGTCCACCGCGATGACCTTCATGGCGCCGTTGAGGCAGGCGCCCGCGATCGCGGCGTTGCCGACGCCGCCGCAGCCGATCACGGCGACCGAGTCGCCCCGGCCGACCTGGCCGGTGTTGACCGCGGCGCCGTAGCCCGCCATCACCCCGCAGCCGATGAGCCCCGCCGCCTCCGGGCGCGCGGCCGGGTCGATCTTCACCGCCTGGCCCGCCGCGACCAGCGTCTTCTCGGCGAAGGCACCGATCCCGAGGGCGTTGGTGAGGGGTGTGCCGTCCAGCAGGGTCATCGGCTGGGCGGCGTTGCGGGAGTCGAAGCAGTACCAGGGGCGGCCACGGCGACAGGAACGGCAACGGCCGCAGGGAGCGCGCCAGGCCAGCACCACGTAGTCACCGGGTTTGAGGTCGGTGACGCCCTCGCCGACCGCCTCGATCGTGCCGGCCGCCTCATGGCCCAGCAAGAACGGGAAGTCGTCCGCGATCGCACCCTCCCGGTAGTGCAGATCCGTGTGGCACACCCCGCAGGCCTGGACGGTGACCAGAACCTCTCCGGGGCCGGGATCGGGAACCACGATCGTCTGCACCTCGACGGGTGCGCCCTTCTTGACAGCGACTGCGGCACGGACCTCGTGTGGCACGACCACGCTCCTCTGCTGTTGCGCAATGCACGATGGGTTGCGCGATGGGGAACATAGTGGGAATCGCATCAACGAGCCGTCAAGAGGTACGAGTCAAGCCTTGGAAAACGGAACGGGACGGGCGAAACACACCGGACACACAACAGCGCGGGACCAGCGATCTCACCTGGTCCCGCGCTGTCCGTCCTACCGCCGGCCGACCGGCCCGGGCTACGTCAGAAGCCGTATCCCATACGGCGGGACAGTTCGGCCGCCGCCGCCTCCGTGCGCTTCGCCAGCTCCGGCAGCCGCTCCTGGCTCAGCCGGTACACCGGCCCCGAGACGCTGAGCGACGCGATGACCTTGCCGTCGTGCGAGCGGATGGGCGACGCCGCGGCCGCGAGACCGATCTCCAGCTCCTCGACCGTGATCGCGTAGCCCTGCTGCACGACGGTGTCCAGCTCGCCGCGCAGCATGGACGCGACCGTGACCGTGCGCTCCGTGAAGCGGTGCAGCGGGCGCGCCAGCAGGCCTTCGCGCAGGGTCGGCGGCATGTGGGCGAACAGCACCTTGCCGCTGGACGTGGCGTGCAGCGGGGTGCGGCGGCCGAGCCAGTTCTGCGCGGTGACGGAGGCGGTGCCGCGGGCCTGCATGATGTTGACCGCCGCGTCGTCGTCCAGGACCGCGATGTTGACCGTCTCGCCCAGCTCGTCGGCGAGTTCCCGGCACACCGGGACGCCCTCCTGCGAGACGTCCAGCCGCACTGCCGCCGCCCCCGCGAGGCGCAGTACGCCGGCGCCCAGGTAGTACTTGCCGCGGTCCTTCGCCTGGGCCACCAGGCCGCGGTTCTCCAGGACGCCGAGGAGCCGGAACGCCGTGGACTTGTGCACGTCCAGCTCGTCGGCGATCTCGGTGACGCCCGCCTCGCCGTGCCGGGCGAGGATCTCCAGGACGCTCACGGCGCGATCCACCGACTGCACGGCACTCGCGGCGCCTCTGCCCCCCGGCTTCGCCGTGCTCTCCGAGGGGTTCTCCGGCGGGTTCTCATCGCGGTCGGACCGCTTCTGCGTGCGGGTCATGGCTGAACTCTCACCACCTGTCGGCCCTGTTTGGGCCGCATCTTCGGGAAACCCTTGACGCGACGGTCGCCCCGCCCGGATTCTGTTGCGTATAGCGCTTTCCGATGCGCCATGTGAAACATCATGTTACCGAAGCGTCCGGATCTCGGAAGGGGACGAGTTCCCAGCAGAGGGACTTCGGTCCTGACGACGCGACCGGACGACGAGCACCAACACCTCTCCGTGCCCGGACCCGCCCTGGCCCGTGGCACTCCATGAATTGCCTACAGTCTGGCCGAACGGTCCGGCCACGTCCCGGACCGAAAGGGGGGCCCGTGATTCCCGTCTGCCGCCTCGAAGACCTCCCCAAGGGCGAATCCGTCCGCATCGAGACGACACCGCCCGTCGCCGTGTTCCACACCGACGACGGTGACCTCTACGCCATCGACGACACCTGCACCCACCAGGACGCCTCCCTCTCGGAGGGCTGGCTCGAGGGCTGTCTGGTCGAATGCCCGCTGCACGCCGCCTCGTTCGACCTGCGCACGGGCCGCCCGACCTGCCTCCCGGCCCGCCGGGCCGTCCGCACCCACAGCGTCACCGTCGAGGACGGCCTCATCCACGTCCACCTCGCAGCGGAGGAGGGGACGGCAGCGTGAACACGAAACCCGAGGGCGGCGTGAGCGGTGCGGTCCGCCCGCAGACAGACCGGAGTGCGCCCGTCACCACCGGCGGAGCCGGCAGGGCGGATGTCGTGACCAGTCGTAGCGCGACCGGTGCGGCGAGCGCGTGGGTCGCCGCGAGGAGGCATGCCGCATGCGAACCGTGACCATCGTCGGCGCCTCCCTCTCCGGCCTCTACGCGGCCCGGGAACTGCGTGCCCAGGGCTACGACGGGCGTCTGGTGATCGTCGGCGACGAACCTCACCACCCCTACGACCGGCCTCCCCTCTCCAAGGATTTCCTCACCGGCCGAGCCGACGAGACCCAACTCGCCCTCACCGACACCGAGGAGACCACCGAACTCGGCGCCGAGTGGATCCTCGGAGTCCGCGCCCGGGCCCTCGACGCCCGCGGCCGCACCGTACTGCTCGACGGTGGGCGCACCGTGTCCACCGACGGTGTCGTCATCGCCACGGGCGCCTCGGCCCGCCGCCTTCCCGGCGACACCCTTCCCGGCGTACACACGCTGCGCACCCTCGACGACGCCCGTGCCCTGCGCGAGGAACTCACCCGTGGCCCGTGCCGCGTCGTCGTCATCGGCGGCGGCTTCATCGGCGCCGAGACCGCGTCCTCCTGCTCCTCCCTCGGCCACTCCGTCACCGTCGTCGAGGCCGCCCCACTCCCTCTGGTGCCCCAACTCGGCGCCGAGATGGCCGCCGTGTGCGCCGCGCTGCACCAACGCGGCGGGGTGGACCTGGTCACCGGCACCGGAGTGACCGGACTGCGGGGCGCCACCACCGTCACCGGCGTGGACCTCACCGACGGTCGCACGCTCCCCGCCGACATCGTGATCGTCGGAATCGGCGCCACCCCCAACACCGCCTGGCTGGTCGGTTCGGCCCTGCCCCTGCACGACGGCGTCCTGTGCGACGACGGCTGTGCGACGGCCCTGCCCCAAGTGGTCGCCGTCGGCGATGTCGCCTGCGTCGGAGGCACCCGCGCCGAGCACTGGACATCGGCCACCCAGCAACCCAGATCCGCCGTGACCAACCTGCTCGCCGGACGAACCGTCGAGACCGCGACCGCCCTGCCCTACTTCTGGTCCGACCAGTACGGCGCCCGCATCCAGTTCGCCGGCCGGCGGACGGACGGCGACACCGTCCGCGTCACCGAGGGCGAGCTCTCCGACGGCGCACCGGCCGAGGGCGGCTTCCTCGCCCGGTACGAGCGGGACGGCCGGACGACCGCGGTGCTCGCCGTGGACCGCCCCCGCCCGTTCATGCGGGCGCGACGCGAACTCGCGCGGGACGCGGGAGAGGAGCGGGCGCGGTCCGCCGCCAGGTGAGGAGGACCGGCATGGGGCCTCGGCCGAAGCGTCCGTTCCACGGTTCGGACACAGCGCAGGAAGCCCCGGCCGCCATCCTCACGAGTGGGACAACTGCCCGGCCCCGCCCCGCCGGCGTATCCGCTCCTGGGCCCGTACGGCTGCGCGTGCCTGCCGTCGAGCCCGGCGCCGCTCACGGCGCAGGGCCCGTGCCGTGCTGCTCGGCATGGAGACCACGCCGTTGCGCTGGTTCCAGACCTGACGCGTCACCCACACATCCAGGGCTCCCCAGGTCGCCGCGATCGTGCTGACCACGCTGCTGATCACCATGGGGAACGCCAGCCAGGACCCGGCCATCGTGCACAGGAAGGCCACCATCGCCTGGATCAGTGTCAGGGCTATGAGGAGCACCGCTCGCACGGCCGCCGTCCGTACCGGGTCCGGCAACCGCCGCCGCCGCGCCGGCTCCTCGACCCACAGGGGCCGGTTGTACTGCTGTTCGCGTACGCCGTGGCCCCCCTCCTGAGCCAGGGTCTCTCTTTCGCGAGCCCTGGTCCCCACCTCCTCGGCCGCAATACCGCGATCAGCCGCCTCGCGATTCCGCTGCCCCGGCACATGCGCCCCACCAGCCCTGGGCGTCTCGCGCCGCTCCGCCGTGCCCATCAACGTGTCACTCCCCACCGCCAGCAGACCGCTCGCTCGCATCCGAAGACCCGTGCTCCCCAGTGGCTGCCCGGCTTGCGCTGTCTTACGCCGCCCAGGTGCGGGATGCGGCTCCTGTGGCCGATTCCGCCCCCAACTCCCGTAGAGAAGGACGAACGACCCACCAAGAAGATTCCCAGGAACCGAAAAAATTCAGCCAACCGCCCTGGCGGGTCACGGCGATCGGCCCGCACGGCCGCACCCGGTTCGGGGGAGACAACTCCCGTAATGCCCGGACAACTCACCATGCCTCGTGGCTGGCGCGGAAGTTCACCTTCCGGACCGGTCTTCGAGTTCCCTGTGGGTCGGTAGTAGGCTCGCGCCGTTTGTTGACGCACATGTGTACCCCCGGTTGGCCGGGGGCCCGAGCTGGGGGAGGCCATGCGCTTTCGCGGGAAGTCCATCCGCCGGAAGATCGTGGCGCTGCTCCTCGTGCCGCTGGTGTCCCTGAGTGCGATCTGGGCCTTCGCCACGGTGCTCACGGGGCGTGAGGCGGCCGACCTGTTCAACGTGTCGTCCGTGGTGGAGAAGATCGGCTACCCCATGGAGGACACCGTCCGCGTCCTCCAGGAGGAACGCCGCCAGACCCTCGTCTACCTCGCCGACCCCCGCGCCTCCGACGGGCTCGCGGCGCTCCGGCGCAGCCGGACCGCCACCGACAAGGCGGTCGGCGGCATCCGCGAGAACGCCCGGAATCCGGATGTGCGCGACGCGATGGGCGAGGACACCGACGAGCGGCTGACCGCGGTGCTGGACGCCTTCGAAGGCATCGAGTCGCTGCGCAGCAGTGTCGAGGACGGCACGGTCAACCGTACTCAGGCCCTCGACCTCTACAACCGCCTCGTCGACCCGTGCTACGTCCTCCTGGCCAACCTGCACGTGGTCGACAACGTCGAACTGGACAAGCAGTACCGCGCACTGGTCAATCTCGCCCGCGCCCGCGAACTCCTCTCCCGTGAGGACGCCCTCCTCGGTTCCGCCCTGATCGTCGGCGAGATCTCCCACTCCGAAGAGCGCGACATCTCCGACCTCGTGGCCCAGCGCACCCTGATGTACGACGCCAACCTTCCGCTGCTGCCCGTCGCGGAACGCGACCGCTACGAGAGCTTCTGGAAGAACGCCTCCTCCGCTCCGCTGCGCGTGGCCGAGGAAGCTGCCGTCTCCTCCGGGACCGGAGCTCCCCGCGGTGTCTCCGCGAAGAGCTGGGACAGCGCCGCCGGCAATGTGCTCGACGAGCTCGGCACCCTCAACGACCAGGCCAACGACCGCTACCAGGACCGCGTCGACCCGGTGGCCATGGGCGTCATCGCCAAGGCGGTCATCGCCGGCGTGCTCGGCCTGCTCGCGCTCCTGGTCTCCCTCTTCCTGTCCGTACGCGTCGGCCGCACCCTCGTCCGCGATCTGCGGCAGCTGCGTCTGGAGGCCCACGAGGCGTCCGGAGTGCGACTGCCCAGTGTGATGCGCCGGCTCTCCGCGGGCGAACAGGTCGACGTCGAGACCGAGGTCCCGCACCTGGAGTACGACAAGAACGAGATGGGCGAGGTCGGCCAGGCGCTCAACACGCTGCAGCGCGCCGCCGTGGAAGCCGCCGTCAAACAGGCCGAGCTGCGCGCCGGCGTCTCCGAGGTCTTCGTCAACCTCGCGCGCCGCAGTCAGGTCCTGCTCCACCGGCAGCTCACCCTGCTCGACGCCATGGAGCGCAGGACCGAGGACACCGAGGAACTCGCCGACCTGTTCCGCCTCGATCACCTGACCACCCGCATGCGCCGGCACGCCGAGGGCCTCGTGATCCTCTCCGGCGCCGCCCCCTCCCGCCAGTGGCGCAAGCCCGTCCAGCTCATGGACGTCGTACGCGCCGCCGTCGCCGAGGTCGAGGACTACGAACGCATCGAGGTCCGCCGCCTTCCGCGTATCGCCGTCACCGGCCCGGCCGTCGCCGACCTCACCCATCTCGTGGCCGAGCTCCTGGAGAACGCCACGGTCTTCTCGCCGCCGCACACCGCCGTCCAAGTCCTGGGCGAGCGGGTCGCGAACGGCTTCACCCTGGAGATCCACGACCGCGGCCTCGGAATGGCCGCCGAAGCGCTCCTGGACGCCAACCTCCGGCTCGCCGAGACACCGGAGTTCGAACTGTCCGACACCGACCGGCTCGGTCTGTTCGTGGTCAGCCGGCTCGCCCAGCGACAGAACGTCCGGGTCTCCCTGCAGCCCTCGCCGTACGGAGGAACGACCGCCGTGGTCTTCATCCCCGACGCGCTGCTGACGGATGACATCCCGGACACGAACGGCATCGGGTTCCGCCTCGACCGCCCCCAGCTGGCCAACGAGAGCGAGCCCCAGGACAGCCGCCGCTCCGCCCTGTCCCAGGCGCCCGCACAGCGTCCCGGCCTGCCCGCCTCCCTCCTGGACGGCCCGGTCGAGCTCGAGGCCCCAGTGGATCTGGACGCCATCAGCGGGTTCCCCGGCTCTCTCGAGGACGAGAAGGGCGAGCACGGCGCCCTGTTCCGCTCCCGCCCCTCCCTCACCCGCGCCCAGGACGAGACAATCGGCCACCCCGGTCCGCAGCGGCAGAGCGAGGCCCGCGGCGGACGGGACCGGACCGGCGCCGACGACGAGCTCGACTCTCCGGCCGTCCCGCCCCGCCGCCACACCCCCAAGCTGGTCAGCTCGCACGGACGCCCGGTCACCGAGCAGCGCTCCCGTCGGGGGAAGTCCGACGAAGACCCCACCTCGGCCACCGGCCGAGCGGAATCGGGGGCCGCATCCTCGCTCCCCTCGCGTCGGAGGGGCGAGGAGCCCGCGAGCGGCCGGGCCACGGGCGGGTCCGGGCCGGAGCATGCCCTTCCGGTCCGGCGCCGCACCGAGGACTCCTCGACCGGCACCGGGAGAGGCGAGACGCAGGCCGACGCTCCGCCGCCACTGCCCGCCCGTCGCCGGGGGACGGAATCGGCTCGCCCGGCCATCGGCACGGTCGGCCGCAGTGCTGACCGCACCGAATCCCCGGCCACGCCCGGCAGCGCCGTCGGCGACGGGTCGGAACCGCCCGCCCTGCCCAAGCGCACCCGTCGCTCGGAGATCGCATCCAGCGGCCCGGAGACACCGGACCGCCGCTCCGGGCCCGCGCCGGAGAACACCGGCGGGCCCGCGCGCAACGACACCGGCTCCGGCACCACGCCGCTGCCCCGGCGCGTTCGGCAGGCCAACCTGGCTCCGCAGCTGAAGCGGGGGACCGAGCCGCGTACGGAGGAGAAGACCGAGACCGTCGAACGCGACGCCGAGGAAGTACGCAGCCGCATGGCCTCGCTCCAGCGCGGCTGGCAGCGCGGCCGTGACGAGAACGCCGCGGGCGACGCCGCCCACAGCGGCGCAGCACGACAAGGAACGACAGAGGGGGACGGTCGATGACCGCACCGAAGGCGACCGGCCACACCGCGACCATCAAGGGGGAGCTGAACTGGCTCCTCGACGACCTGGTGGACCGCGTCGCGAGCATCCGCAAGGCCCTCGTGCTCTCCGGCGACGGATTGCCGACGGGCGTGTCCAGGGACCTGACCAGGGAGGACAGCGAGCACCTGGCTGCCGTCGCCTCCGGGTTCCACAGCCTCGCCAAGGGTGTGGGACGCCACTTCGAGGCCGGCAACGTCCGTCAGACCGTCGTCGAGCTCGACGACGCCTTCCTCTTCGTGACCGCCGCCGGTGACGGCAGCTGCCTCGCCGTCCTCTCGGACGCCGACTCGGACGTCGGCCAGGTCGCGTACGAGATGACGCTCCTCGTGAAGCGGGTCGGTGTGCATCTGGGTGCCGCTCCGCGCACCGATCTGCCCGCAGGCGGGTAGTGGGATGACATGAGCGCTGACGGTCAGGGAAGAAGCCACTGGTTCGACGACGAAGCCGGACCGGTCGTCCGTCCGTACGCCATGACACGCGGCCGCACCAGCAGCCAGGGCCAGCACCGCCTGGACCTGATCGCGGTCGTGGTCACGGAACCGCACGCGGACGACCCGGAAGCCGACCACATGCTCTCGCCGGAGCATGTGGACATCGTCGAGCTGTGCCGTGACGTCCCGCAGTCGGTCGCCGAACTCGCAGCGGAACTCGACCTGCCGATCGGGGTGGTACGGGTCCTTGTCGGAGATCTCGTGGACTCGGAATTCGTCCATGTGAACCGGCCCGTACCCCCTGCCGAACTGCCGGACGAGAGTATTCTGCGCGACGTGATCAACGGCCTCCGGGCGCTGTGAGCAGCGCGGAAGCGGGGTACTGACGTGACAGGCTGGCAGTTCTGGGTCGACCGAGGCGGCACCTTCACCGACGTCGTCGCGCGACGCCCGGACGGCCGGCTGGTCACGCACAAGCTCTTGTCGGAGAACCCGGCCCGCTACGCCGACGCGGCGGTCGAGGGCGTCCGCACCCTGCTGGCCGACTCGGGCGACCCCGTCGAGACCGTGCGCATGGGGACCACAGTCGCCACCAACGCCCTCCTGGAGCGCAAGGGCGAGCGCACCCTGCTGGTCACCACCCGCGGCTTCCGCGACGCCCTGCGCATCGCCTACCAGAACCGCCCGAGCATCTTCGCCCGCCGCATCGAACTGCCCGAGCTGCTGTACGAACGAGTCGTCGAGGTCGACGAGCGCATCGCCCCCGACGGCACCGTCCTGCGCGCGCCCGGCCTCGACGCCCTCGCCGGGCCCCTCCAGGAGGCGTACGACGACGGGATCCGGGCCGTGGCCGTGGTCTGCATGCACAGCCACCTCCACCCCGCCCACGAGCAGGCCGTCGGCGAACTCGCCACCCGCGTCGGCTTCCCGCAGATCTCGCTCTCCAGCGAGGCCAGCCCTCTGATGAAGCTCGTCCCCCGCGGGGACACCGCCGTCGTCGACGCCTACCTCTCGCCCGTGCTGCGCCGCTACGTCCGCCACGTCGCCGACGAACTCGAGGGCGTACGGCTGATGTTCATGCAGTCCAACGGCGGTCTCACCGAGGCCGGTCAGTTCCGCGGCAAGGACGCCATCCTGTCCGGGCCTGCCGGTGGCATCGTCGGCATGGCCCGCATGTCGCAGCTGGCCGGCTTCGACCGCGTCATCGGTTTCGACATGGGCGGCACCTCCACCGACGTCTCCCACTTCGCGGGCGAGTACGAACGCGTCTTCACCAGCCAGATCGCTGGTGTCCGGCTGCGCGCCCCCATGCTGGACATCCACACCGTGGCGGCCGGCGGGGGCTCCGTCCTGCACTTCGACGGCTCCCGCTACCGCGTAGGGCCGGACTCGGCGGGCGCGGACCCCGGGCCGGCCTGCTACCGGGGCGGTGGCCCCCTCGCCGTCACCGACGCCAATGTCTTTCTCGGCCGCATCCAGCCCGCCCACTTCCCGAAGGTGTTCGGCGCGAACGGTGACGAGCCCCTCGACGAAGCCCTCGTCCGGGACCGCTTCACCGCCCTCGCGCGCGAGATCCGCGATCAGACCGGCGACGACCGCACCCCCGAACAGGTCGCCGAGGGGTACCTGCAGATCGCCGTCGCGAACATCGCGTCGGCCGTGAAGCGGATCTCCGTCCAGAAGGGCCACGACGTCACCCGCTACGCCCTCACCACGTTCGGCGGCGCCGGCGGCCAGCACGCCTGCATGGTCGCCGACTCCCTCGGCATCCGCACCGTTCTCGTGCCACCCATGGCCGGTGTCCTCTCCGCACTCGGCATCGGTCTCGCCGACACCACGGCCATGCGCGAACAGTCCGTCGAAACACCCCTGGAACCCGCCTCCATGCCAGGCGTCCGCAAGACCGCCGACGACCTGGAAGCGGCGGCGCGCGCCGAACTCCGCGCCGAGGACGTCCCCGAGGAGCACATCGAGATCACCCGCCGCGCGCAGCTCCGCTACGACGGCACCGACACCACCCTCACCGTCGAGCTGACCGAGCCCGACACGATGCGACAAGCCTTCGAAGAACGTCATCGCGCCACGTACTCCTTCACGCTCGACCGACCGATCGTGGTCGAAGCCCTCTCCGTCGAAGCCACTGGCATCACAGAACCCCCCGATCTCTCCGCCCTCGCCCCCTACGAGGCCACCGACAACGGCAGCCCCGCAGCGCCCCGCACCGTCCGCCTCCACACGGGCGGCGCCTGGCACGACGTACCCCTCCACCGCCGTGAGGACCTTCCCCCCGGCGACACCGTCACCGGCCCCGCGATCATCACCGAAGCCGGCGCGACGACCGTCGTCGACGACGGCTGGCGGGCCGCGGCGACCGACGACGGGCATCTGGTCATGGAACGCGCCGCGATTACACAGAGTTCCGACCTCGACACGAAAGTCGACCCGGTTCTGCTTGAAGTCTTCAACAATCTCTTCATGTCCATCGCCGAGCAGATGGGCGCCCGTCTCGAGTCCACCGCCCAGTCCGTCAACATCAAAGAGCGCCTGGACTTCTCCTGCGCCCTCTTCGACCCGGACGGAAACCTGGTGGCCAACGCCCCGCACATCCCCGTCCACCTGGGCTCGATGGGCACGAGCGTCAAAGAGGTCATCCGCCGGCGCGGCGCCCGCATGCGCCCCGGCGACACCTACGCCGTCAACGACCCGTACCACGGCGGCACCCATCTGCCCGACGTCACCGTGATCACCCCGGTCTTCGGCGCCGCACCGTCGGACGTCACGGAGAGTGACCCGGAGATCCTCTTCTACGTCGCCTCACGCGGCCACCACGCCGAGATCGGCGGCATCGCCCCCGGCTCCATGCCCGCCGGCAGCCGCACCATCGAGGAGGAGGGTGTCCTCTTCGACAACTGGCTGCTCGCCGAGGACGGGCGTTTCCGCGAGGACGAGACCCTCCGCCTCCTTACAGAAGCGCCGTACCCCTCCCGCAACCCGAAGACCAACCTCGCCGACCTGCGAGCCCAGATCGCCGCCAACCGGAAGGGCGTCGACGAGGTCGGCCGCATGATCGACGACTTCGGCCTCGACGTCGTGCAGGCCTACATGCGGCACGTCCAGGACAACGCCGAAGAGGCCGTACGCCGCGTTATCGACGCCCTCGACGACGGCGACTACGCCTACGAGACCGACTCGGGCGCCGTCATCCGGGTACGCGTGCGCGTGGACCGCGAGAACCGCGCGGCCACCATCGACTTCACCGGCACATCGGCGCAACTGCCCACCAACTTCAACGCGCCCTTCTCGGTCGTCAACGCGGCTGTCCTGTATGTCTTCCGCACTCTCGTAGCCGACGAGATCCCCCTCAACGACGGATGCCTGCGCCCCCTGAGCATCGTCGTACCGCCCGGCTCCCTGCTCGCCCCCGAGCCGCCGGCCGCCGTCGTCGCCGGCAACGTGGAGACCTCCCAGGCCGTCACCGGTGCCCTCTACGCCGCGCTCGGTGTCCAGGCCGAGGGCTCCGGGACCATGAACAACGTGACCTTCGGGAACGAACGCCACCAGTACTACGAGACCGTCGCCTCGGGCTCCGGCGCGGGCGACGGCTTCCCCGGCGCACCCGTAGTCCAGACCCACATGACCAACTCACGCCTCACCGACCCCGAGGTCCTGGAGTGGCGGCTGCCCGTGCGCCTCGAGGAGTTCGCGGTCCGGCGGGGCAGCGGGGGCGCCGGCCGGTGGAGCGGCGGGGACGGCGCTGTGCGCCGCATCCGCTTCCTGGAGCCCATGACCGTCTCCACGCTGTCCCAGCACCGCCGTGTCGCCCCGTACGGCATGGCGGGTGGTGAGCCCGGTACTCTCGGTGCCAATCGGGTGGAACACGCCGACGGCACCGTGACCGAACTCGGCGGCAGCGGCTCCGCGGACGTCGTCAACGGGGATGTACTCGTCATCGAAACCCCTGGCGGCGGAGGCTATGGCCCGCCGTCGCCCGACCCCCATCAAGCAGGAGAAGAGACCGATGATCTTCGGGCGTTCTGAGCGCGGCAAGCCTCCGGTCGAGCCCGTCACGCTCAAGATCCTGGTGGCCGGCGGCTTCGGCGTGGGCAAGACCACGCTGGTCGGCGCGGTCAGCGAGATCAGGCCGCTGCGCACCGAGGAACTCCTCACCGAGGCCGGTCGCCCGGTCGACGACACCAGCGGCGTGGAAGGCAAGCACACCACGACCGTCGCCATGGACTTCGGCCGCATCACACTCCGCGAAGACCTGGTGCTGTACCTCTTCGGAACGCCCGGCCAGGAGCGGTTCTGGTTCATGTGGGACGAACTCTCCGAGGGCGCGCTCGGTGCCGTCGTGCTCGCTGACACCCGCCGCCTGGAGGACTGCTTCGCCGCCGTCGACTACTTCGAACGGCGCTCGATCCCCTTCCTCGTCGGCGTCAACTGCTTCGAGGGCGCACCGCGTTACCCGATCGAGGACGTCCGCCAGGCCCTCGACCTCGACGACGGCGTACCCCTCCTGATGTGCGACGCCCGCGACCGGGAGTCGGTCAAGGAGGCACTCATCGGTGTCGTCCAGCACGCCATGGCCCAGGCGGCCGACCAACGCCACACGGTGGCCACCTGACGCCGGCCGGGCCCACCGCCGCGGCCCGCACCCCCGCCGACCGGGGTACGGGCCGCGGCCCGGAAACGAGACGCCACGCGCGCGTGGTCAGCTCTCGCCGTCCTCCTCCCAGCCGAAGCTCTTCTCGACGGCCTTGCGCCAGTTGTGGTACTCGCGGTCCCGCACCGACGCCTCCATCGACGGCGTCCACTCGACGTCCTTCTGCCAGTGCGCCTTGAGCTCGTCCAGGTCGTTCCACACTCCGGTGGCCAGACCGGCCGCGTACGCGGCGCCCAGACAGGTCGTCTCGGAGACCTTGGGCCGCACCACCGGGACATCGAGCACATCCGCCTGGTGCTGCATGAGCAGGTTGTTCTTCGTCATGCCGCCGTCGACCTTCAGGGTGGTGATGTGCACTCCCGAATCCTGGTACATGGCGTCGACGACCTCGCGTGTCTGCCAGCTAGTCGCCTCCAGCACCGCGCGTGCGAGGTGCGCCTTCGTGACGTACCGGGTCAGCCCGGTGACCACGCCCCGCGCGTCGGAGCGCCAGTACGGCGCGAACAGGCCCGAGAACGCCGGAACGATGTACGCGCCGCCGTTGTCCTCCACGCTGGCCGCCAGAGGCTCGATCTCGTCGGCGGTCCGGATGATGCCGAGCTGGTCGCGGAACCACTGGACCAGCGCGCCCGTTATCGCTATCGACCCCTCCAGACAGTAGACCGGCGCCTCACTGCCGATCTTGTAGCCCATCGTCGTCAGCAGACCGCTCTTCGACGGCACCGGACGGTTGCCCGTGTTGAGCAGCAGGAAGCTTCCCGTGCCGTAGGTGTTCTTCGCCGTGCCGACGTCGTAGCAGGCCTGGCCGAACACGGCAGCCTGCTGGTCGCCCAGCGCGGAGGCCACGGGCACGCCGGCGAGCTGGCCGACGGCGGTGCCGTACGTCTCGGCGGAGGACCGGATCTCGGGCAGCATCGCTTCGGGGACGTTCATCGCGGAGCAGATCGAGGAGTCCCACTGGAGGGTCTCCAGGTTCATCAGCATGGTGCGGCCCGCGTTGGTCACGTCGGTGACGTGCTGCCCGCCGTCCGTGCCGCCGGTGAGGTTCCAGATCAGCCAGGAGTCCATCGTGCCGAAGGCGATCTCACCGCGTTCGGCACGCCCTCGCAGGTCGGGCACGTTGTCGAGCAGCCAGGCGGCCTTGGGCCCGGAGAAGTAGGTGGCCAGCGGCAGCCCCGTCTGCTCGCGGAACCGGTCCTGCCCGTCCGTGCCGCCCAGCTGGTTGCAGAGCGCCGCCGTCCGCGTGTCCTGCCACACGATGGCGTTGTGAACCGGCTTTCCCGTCGCGCGGTCCCACAGGAGGGTCGTCTCGCGCTGGTTGGTGATCCCGAGCGCGCTCAGCTGGTCGGCGCGCAGCCCGGCCTTGGCGATCGCCCCGGCCACCACCGCCTGCACCTTGGACCAGATCTCGGTGGCGTCGTGCTCCACCCAGCCCGGCTTGGGAAAGATCTGGCGGTGTTCGCGCTGGTCCACGGCGACTATCGCGCCGTCCTGGTTGAAGACGATGCAGCGGCTCGATGTGGTGCCCTGGTCGATTGCGGCGACGTACTTTTCTGCGTTGTCCGTCATGGCTACCCCTTGGGCTGGTTCAGAAGGCTGCGTTGTAGATGACACCGCCGAGCAGTCCGCCGATCAGTGGGCCCACTACGGGGATCCACGAGTAGCCCCAGTCGGAGGTGCCCTTGTTCGGGATCGGCAGGATGGCGTGGATGATGCGCGGGCCGAGGTCACGTGCCGGGTTGATGGCGTAGCCGGTGGGACCACCCAGGGACAGACCGATGCCGACGACCAGGAGGGACACCAGCAGGATCGCGATGCCCGATCCGTAGATGCCGCCGCCCCCCTCGATCAGGCCGATGCCGATGCCCTCCACGTGCCTGTCCTGGCCGACCAGGGCGAGGATGGGCAACACCAGGGCGATGGTGGCGAGGATCTCGGTGACCAGGTTGGCGACCGGGTTCCGGATCTCGGGGATCGTGGAGAAGATACCGAGCGTCGGAACCGGTTCGTCCGCGGTGCCCTCGGTGGTTCCCGTCTGCCGCACGTTGGCCGCGAACTGGGCGTAGTACACGAGGTAGCACAGGATCGCACCGATCATGGCGCCGGTGATCTGGCCCAGCAGATAGACCCAGACATTGCTCCATACGCCGGTGTCGACGGCGAGACCGAAGGTGACGGCCGGGTTGATGACCCCTCCGGAGAGGGGGGCGGCGGTGTAAGCGCCGGCCAGCACGCCGAAGCCCCAGCCGAACGCGATCACGATCCACCCGGAGGCCCGTGCTTTCGAGAACCTGAGGGTGACGGCGGCGCACACACCGGCGCCGAACAGGATCAGGATCGCCGTACCGATCATCTCGCCGAAGAAGATATCTCCGTTAGTCATGGCGGCTCCTAGGCCGTGGCCCGGGACGGTCCGCCCCGGTCCTCACGTGCAGGGTGCGTTTCCCATGGCGACTTCAGCCGAAGGCAGGGAGATCCCGTGCCCCGCCCGGCATCCGTGACGAGCGTGCCGTCGCAGCCGAATCGCCCGTAAGGGAATGGGCCTTGGCGCAGGCGCGCCCACGCGCCGCAGTGCCGGAATACGCCGAGTATGTACGGCGATGTCGACTGACACCGGAAGTGTTCACCGGCACCCAAGGGGCGTCAAGGTCGCTGACCGCACCGGTTGGCGACCATGTGACGGCGGCCGGGCTCCTGCCGGGCCGGGTGGCCGGTTGCACGGCCTGACGGCGCCCGTTCGGGTCGTTGTTCAGATCTGGTCGGGGCCACCGCGCGGCCTGGGTCGGCCGCGCGAGGCTCTGCTGGTGGTGTCCGGCCTCCGCTGGGCTCCGCCGTCGGCACTCGCCCAGCCGCACCTGACTCCTCGCTTGCTAGCCACCAGCATCCACCTGACCTGGCGGGTTCTCAACCGCACGAGCAGAGCCCCCATGAGCGGCCGTACGGCCCCTCAGAGCCCGGTACCTGTCTCGGTCCTTCCCCTACGTGGGGTACGCCCCTGAACTGTCACCGGTCTCCGCCGCCCCACACCCCGCGGCCGCCGGTGCCGGCTCGGCGCCCCGGCGGGTCTCGTGTCCGGGCAGGCCCGCCCTGCCCAGCACCCAACTCGCCCCACGCAACGACTTCGCCGCCTTCTTCAACGGTGCCAGGCAGGCCGCAGCCTGCCGGTGGTCCGTCACAGTGCCCGGGGCGCACAGCACCGTGGCGAGCGACAGAGTGACCGGCCGGCCGCCCGCCGACCAGGGGGCGTCCAGCACGGAGGCGGCCAGCGGATCGAGACCATCAGGATCGGCGAGCACCAGGAAGTCGTCCCCACCGATGTGCCCCACGCGCGCGCTGTCCGTCGCGACCTGCTGCAGCGCCCGTCCGACCGCCCGGATCAGCTCGTCGCCCGCCGCGAAGCCGGCCCCGTCGTTGACCTGCTTGAAGTGATCGACGTCCAGCCAGCTGAGCGCGAACGGCCGACCGGCCGCGATCCGCCGGTCCACCTCACCGGTGATCGCGTCCGAGCCGGGCAGACGCGTCAGCGGATTGAGCCCCGCCGCTTCCTCCAGCCGTGTCTCGGCCAGCGCTCGCACCAGGTCCGCGAGCCGTACGACCCCCACACACCGCCCGTACTCGTCCACGACGGCCACATCGTCCGACGTACGGTCCCGCCCGCCGACCGCCACCACGTCCAGGACCTCCCATGCGGTGGCGTCGACGCCCACCGTCCGCGGCGGGTCGCCGAGCTTCGCCGCGGGCCGGTCGGCGTACAGGGCGTGCCCGTAGCGCCCCGACATCGACAGCAGGAAGCGGGACCGGTGCACCGACCGCACCGGCACCCCCGCGGTGTCCACGAGCAGCACCCCTGACACATCCGGGGACCCCGTCAGCAGCGCTCGCACCTGACCCGCGGACGCCGTGGCGGGCAGCAGCGCCGCGGGCCGAACGAACTCCCGGACCGACGGCCCGGATCGCGGCACGGCCATATCGGCGGGGGAGCGGGGCGGGACATAGACGTCCGCGGCGGGCAGCCGCGCCGGCGGCGCGAACAGTTCACCCTGCGCCAGCTGCGCCCCGGCGGCCAGTGCCGTCGAGCATTGCCCTTCGGTCTCCACGCCCTCGACCGCCAGGAGCGCCCCGAGTTCGTCGCACAGCGTCCGCATCGACCGCACCACGGCCGGCCTCGCCAGCAGGGACGCGTCCAGCTTCACCAGGCTGGGCGCCATGTCCGAGAGCAGCCGCAAGGGAACGTCCCCGTCCCCGACGCCGTCCGCGCAGATCCGGAAGCCCTGGCCGCGCAGCGCGGCCACTGCCTCCAGCAGCGAGTGCTGCGGCACGTGCGTGTACGGCGGACAGACGTCGATCGTCACCTCCCACGGCAGCCGTCCCGCCTCACGCACGGCGGCGTGCAGTGAAGGAAGACCGCCGAGGTCGGCGAGGGTACCGGCGAACACGTTGACGAACAGCGGAAGCAGGGTCTCCCTGCGCACCGCCGCGCGGACCGCCGACACCGCCAGCCGGCAGTCGAGCTCGGCATCCCGGCGGGCCTCGGCCAGGATGTCGCCGGTCTCCGGGCGGGCGAGTATCTCCAGCCCCGCGACCGCGCCGGTCGCCAGATTGACCACCGGCTGGAAGGCGAAGCGGAGAGTATCCGTCCAGGAGTGCACGGCAGCATGATGACTCCACCGGCGCACGCCCAAGCGCAGTTCATGAGACGTTCACGCAGGATTCCGGCGTGGTCACACAGCGTATGACCCCGGCTTGCCGCGGTCCCGTGACCAGCTCACTCGCGATGGCACAGCGATCACGACATGACGATCACCGCACCGCGATCACTGCCGACCCATGCCCGAACAGCCCCTGGTTCGCGCTGATACCCACGCGCGCCCCAACGACCTGCCGGTCACCCGCTTCGCCCCTCAACTGCCAGGCCATCTCGCACACCTGGGCGATCGCCTGCGCCGGCACCGCCTCGCCGAAGGAGGCCAGTCCACCGCTGACATTCACCGGTATTCGCCCGCCCAATGCCGTCGCCCCGTCGCGCAGCACCTGTACGCCCTCGCCCTCGCCGCACAGCCCCAAGTCCTCGTACCACTGCAACTCGAGCGCCGTGGACAGGTCGTAGACCTCGGCCAGGGACAGGTCCTCCGGCCCGACTCCCGCCTCCTCGTAGGCCGCCCGGGCGATCGACCTCCGAAACGTCTCGCCGGGCGGATCCACCGCCGCCGCGGAGTCCGTGGCGATGTCCGGCAGGTCCAGCACGGTGTTCGGGTAACGCGGCGTCACCGTGGCCACGGCCCGGATCCGCACCGGCTCCGGATGTCCGTGCCGCCGGGCGAACTCCATGCTCGAGAGCACCACCGCGGCACCGCCGTCGGAGGTCGCGCAGATGTCCAGAAGCCGCAGCGGATCGGCGACAAGGGCGGAGGCGGCGACCTCCTCGGCGGTGACCGGGCTGCGGTAGCGCGCCTTGGGGTTCAGCGCACCCATCGCGGCGTTCTTCACCTTCACCTGCGCGAAGTCGTCGGTCGTGTCGCCGTGCAGAGCCATGCGCCTCCGGGCGTACAGCCCGAAGTACACCGGGTTGGTCGCCCCGAGGATCCGGAAGCGCAGCCAGTCGGGGTCGTCGGGCCGGTCCCCACCCGCAGGGCGGAAGAACCCCTTGGGAGCGGCATCGGCCCCCACCACGAGCACCGCGTCGGCGAGCCCGGAGAGTATCTGCGCCCGTGCCGTGTCGACGGCCTGCGCCCCGGACGCGCACGCCGCGTACACGCTCGAGACCCGGGCCCCCTGCCAGCCCAGTGCTTTCGCGAATGTCGCTCCGGCCACATACCCCGGATAGCCGCCCCGCACGGTGTCCGCCCCGATGATCGAGCCTATGTCCGGCCAGTCGAGTCCGGCGTCGGTGAGCGCCAACCGGGCCGCCGCGACGCCGTACTCGACGAAGCTGCGCCCCCACTTGCCCCACGGGTGCATCCCCGCGCCGAGCACCGCCACCTCTTCTGTCATGCCTTCACCCCCGTCGGCCGCCAGTGCCACGTCGTCCAGGTCGTCTCCGCGTCCTCATGGAGCACCCCGGGCGCGAGCTCCACCTCCATGCCCACCGCCAGATCCGCGACGGTGACCCCGGGGGCCGCCTGCCCCAGCACCACGATCCGCTCGGCCTCCAGCTCCACAGCGATCAACGCGCACGGCTCCCACGGAAGTTCCGGATTGCTCACATAGGGTGACGGCGGCCGATACCGGCTGTCCGTGTACGACCAGACGCGCCCCCGTCGCGACAGCGCGATTTCTGCCAGCTCCCCGCCCGTGCAGGAGGGGTTGCGGCAGTGGTGGTCCTCTCGCGGGAAGAAGACCGAGGCGCACGCGACGCAGCGCGTGCCGAGCAGCCGGAAAGCGTCACCGTCCCCGGCGAACCACCCTGCCACCACAGGTGTTCGTGTACGCGACACAGACCCTCCCCGCAACCGGACCTGACGGAACGTCAGAAGTCTGCCACGGCATTCCGGAATTGGGCATCCCTTCCCCGGCGGGGCCGTCTCCTGGTAGATGCAAGGGCCATGACACGACTCACCACCGTGGCACGCGGCCTCATCACGGTGTTCGCCGCCTTGCTGGCGGCGACCGCCTCCACCGCGACCGCCCAGGCCAAGACCGAGCCCAAGGCACCCAAGGACTTCGTGGCGCTGAGAAGCGTGGACCCGACGATCATCCAGGAGATGCGCTACGTCACCCGGCACAACTTCGTCGGCGACCGCATCGACGGCTACCTCCAGCCGACCTGCATCCTCACCCGCCCCGCCGCACAAGCCCTCCACAAGGCTCAGAGAAAGCTCCTGCGCCAGGGCTACACACTCAAGGTGTACGACTGCTACCGGCCGCAACGCGCCGTGGACCACTTCGTCCGCTGGGCCGAGGACCTCGACGACGAGGCGATGAAGGGCGAGTTCTACCCGAACGTCGACAAGATCCGGCTCTTCACCGACGGCTACATCGCCGAGAAGTCCGGCCACAGCCGCGGATCGACCCTGGACATCACACTGGTGAGGCTGCCGGCGAAGCCCACCCGGCCGTACCACCCCGAAGAGCCCCTCGTGCCGTGCTTCGCACCCCAGGGCGAGCGATTCCCCGACAACTCGATCGACATGGGAACCGGCTTCGACTGCTTCGACACCCTCTCGCACACCCTCGACCCACGCATCCAGGGCCAACAGCGTGCCAACCGGCTGCTGCTCAAGAACACCCTGGAAGGCCTCGGCTTCGTGAACCTGCCAGAGGAGTGGTGGCACTACACCTACAAGCCCGAGCCCTACCCGGACACGTACTTCGACTTCCCCGTCTCCAGGAAGTCGCTCGCCGGCGCCCACTGAGCAGCCTGCCCGAGACGCCCTCTCCCTGATCGGCTACAGTCCGCCGCGTGTCCGAAACTCAGCACTCCAGTTCCAACTCCGCGCCGGACTCGCACTGTTCGAGCTGCGGTACTCCCTACGGAGAGGGCGTCTCCGGCTGGCCCCGCCCCTGCCCCGCGTGCGGCGCCGTGGCCTACCGCAATCCACTCCCGGTCGCGGTGGCACTCCAGCCCGTCTACGACACCAAGGGCACCGCCCTGGTCGTCATCACCCGAACCGTCGCCCCCGCGCGCGGGGGCACGGCCCTGCCCGGCGGTTACATCGACGACCGGGAGGACTGGCGGCAGGCCGTCGTACGCGAACTCAAGGAGGAGACCGGCATCGACGCGGCCGCCCGCGAGGTACGGCTCGTCGACGCGATGAGCTCGCCCGACGGGCACCTGCTGCTGTTCGGTCTCCTGCCGGAACGACCGGTCGAAAGCCTGCCGCCCTCAGCCGCCACCGACGAGACGGACGGCTGGCATCTCCTGCGCAGGGCGGACGAACTCGCCTTCCCCCTGCACACCGTGGCCGTACGGGCATGGTTCGAGGGCCGGTACATCTGAGCTCAGCGTTCCCGGGCACCGCGGACGCGCACCGGGCAGGACGGCTCGCTCCCGCCGTCCTCACCCTCTCGCTCGACGATCACTCGCGAGCCGATCCACCGAGCGGTGTACCGCTCGATCTCCGGCTCGTCCCATCCCTCGCCCCCGTCCGGCACGACCAGCCCGCCCCCGGTCCGTCCGCGGGCGGGCGCCCACACCTCCAGGGCGAGCCCGCCGTCCTCCCCACGTACGGGAAGAACGGCACCCGCGCGCGCGAACACGGGGATGCGCGACAAGGGGGCCTCGACAAGCACCTGAGTCGGCCCCTCGTACGCCCGCTCCGTCGCCGTGTCGTACCAGCGCCCCCGCGGCAGCCGCACCGCACGCCGGTCCGCGCCGGGGTCCAGCACCGGCGCCACCAGCAGACTGTCGCCCAGCAGGAAGTCGTCCTCGCGGTCACGCAGCGTCCGATCCTCCGGAGCAGCCCACCACAGGGGCCGTACGTACGGCGCTCCGGTACGCCGCGCCAGATGCGCCAGCGTCATGAAGTACGGCAGCAGTCGCCTGCGTTCGACCAGCGCCACGCGCGCGTGCTCCAGCACCTCGGGACCGAACTCCCAGGGCTCCCTGCGCCCCGCCCGCAGACTCGCGTGTGTACGGAACAACGGCAGATACGCGGCCAGCTGGAACCACCTGAGATACAGCTCGGGTGAGGGGTCCCCGTCGAAGCCTCCGACGTCCGGCCCCGAATACGGCACTCCGCACAGCCCCAGCCCCATCACCAGCGCCAAGGACGCCCGCAGTCCCGGCCAGCCGGTGGCCACGTCCCCCGACCACGTCCCGCCGTAGCGCTGCATGCCGGCCCAACCGGAGCGGGAGAACAGGAACGGCCGCTCCTGAGGCGCGAGCTTCCGCAGTCCTTCGAAGCCCGCCCGGGCCATGCACAGCGCGTACACGTTGTGCGCCTCACGGTGATCACCGCCCCGCCCCTCCAGGGAATGCCGGGCCGAACGCGGCAACGTCGACTCCCCGAACGCGGTGAACGACGTGGGTTCGTTCATGTCGTGCCAGAAGCCCGAGAACCCCTGCGCGAGCCGCTCCTCGTAGAGACCGCCCCACCACTCACGCACACGCGCGTGCGTGAAATCGGGAAACACCGCCTCCCCAGGCCACACGACCCCCTGCACGACCTGCCCCGACGCGTCCCGCACGAACGCGTCCTCGGCCGCCCCGCCGTCGTACACGGCATTGCCCGGCAGGGCTTTGACGGCCGGGTCGACGATCGACACCAGCCGGACGCCGTCCCGCCGGAGTTCCTCGGCCAGAACGGGCAGTTTCGGGAAGCGGTGCTGATCGACAGTGAACACCTGGTGCGCGTCGAGGTGGTCGATGTCCAGGTGCACGGCATCGAGCGGCAGACCGTGTTCCACATAGCCCGCGACGATCCGCCGCACCTCCTGCTCACTGCCGAACCCCCACCGCGCGTGCTGGTGGCCGAGCGCCCACGCGGGCGGCAGTGCGGGCGCCCCGGTGAGCGAGGCCCAGGCGAGCAGCACGCGCGCGGGGGTGCCCACCATCACCCAGCAGCGCAGTGGGCCGCCGTCCATCCGAAGCTCGCTCGTCCCGCCGAGGTCGTGCCCCGAACCCGCGCCCTCCTCGCCCTCGCGCAGCGTCACCGAGCCGTCCCACGTGCTGTCGTGAAACACCAGATGCGTACCGCCGTCGGACACCACCAGCTGCACCGGCATCGTGATGTACAGCGGGTCGTCGCTTCGCGCGAAGGCGCCGCCGGGGTCGGTGTTCCACAGCCGGTACGTACCGTCCGGCAGCCGCGGACCCGCGGCACGTCCGCCCAGGCCGAAGAAGCGCGCGTCGGCAGCCACCTCCGACCGCTGCGACCACCGCGCCGGGCCGCCACCGACCGGCTCCCACCACCGCGGCGGCAGATCACGCCGCAGGGTCAGGCCCCCGGGCGTGAGCACCTCCACTGAGCCGTGCCGCGAGACGACGACCGTCACGCGCTCGGCCACCACCCGCCAGCCGCCGTCCTTGTCCGGCTCCAGCACCGCCCGGGGATCGGGTTCCGGACAACGGCCGGCCAGCGCGTACGACGGCTCGGGCTCCGCCCCGTCCCAGCCCCAGAAGACGGCCCCGTTCACGGCGACGAGAATCCGCAACTCCGACCGGCTGAACCGGACGACACCACCCCCCGGCCCCGGCTCCACCTCCCGCACGGGCCCGGGCACGCGCGCACGCTCCGCCCCTCGCGACGGGAGCCCGGTGGCGTCGGCCCGCCGCCTGCGCCACGCTGCTCGTACGGTACGCACACCCTGCGCCGCCCCCACCGAACCCATCGCTTTCACCGAACGCACCAGGTCACGACCGTTCATGCTGCTCACCCTGCCATTGACCGTGCCACGCGGGCGTGGCGTTCAACTGCCGTTCACCCGTGTCAGGACCACATCTTCACGAGGCGGACTATGTGGGACGCACCCTGGTGCCGAAGTCGATCACATGGCATTGTCCGTGCCAGCCGCTCACGCGCACACCCCAGCCCGTGCGCGGAGGACGCACACGACGCGCACAGTCCGGGAGCCGACCATGTCGACCGTTAGTCCCCAGCCGCTCTGGCAGCCAGACCCCGAGCGCATCGACCGGGCACGGATCACCAGGTTCCAGGCCTGGGCAGCCGAGCACCACGGCGCCCCCGCCGAGGGCGGCTACGCGGCTCTCCAGCGCTGGTCCGTCGACGACCTGAACGCCTTCTGGAAGGCCGTCACGGAGTGGTTCGACGTCCGTTTCTCGACCCCGTATGCGCACGTGCTCGCAGACCGGGCGATGCCGGGCGCCCAGTGGTTCCCCGGCGCGACCCTCAACTACGCCGAACACGCTCTGCGCGCCGCCGACACCCGCGCGGACGAACCGGCCCTCCTGTACGTCGACGAGACACATGAACCACGCCCCGTCACCTGGGCCGAGCTAGGCCGCCAGGTCGGCTCCCTGGCCGCCGAACTACGCGCCCTCGGCGTACGCCCCGGGGACCGCGTCAGCGGCTACCTCCCCAACGTCCCCCAGGCCGTGGTCGCCCTCCTCGCCACAGCCGCCGTGGGCGGCGTCTGGACCTCCTGCGCACCCGACTTCGGCGCCCGCAGCGTCCTCGACCGCTTCCAGCAGGTCGAACCCGTCGTGCTCTTCACGGTCGACGGCTACCGCTACGGCGGCAAGGAGCACGACCGACGCGACACCGTCGCCGAACTGCGCCGCGAACTGCCCACCCTGCGCGCCGTCATCCACATCCCCCTTCTCGGCACCGAAGCACCCGAAGGGGCCCTCGACTGGTCGGCCCTCACCTCCGCCGACACGGCCCCCGTCTTCGAGCAGGTGCCCTTCGACCACCCCCTGTGGGTGCTCTACTCCTCCGGCACGACCGGCCTGCCCAAGGCCATCGTCCAGTCCCAGGGCGGCATCCTGGTCGAGCACCTCAAGCAACTCGGCCTTCACTGCGACCTGGGCCCTGAGGACCGCTTCTTCTGGTACACGTCGACCGGCTGGATGATGTGGAACTTCCTCGTCTCCGGCCTGCTCACCGGCACCACGATCGTCCTCTACGACGGCAGCCCCGGCTACCCGGACACCGGCGCCCAGTGGCGGATCGCCGAACGCACGCGGGCCACCCTCTACGGCACCTCGGCCGCCTATGTCATGGCCTGCCGCAAGGCCGGCGTGCACCCGTCCCGCGACTTCGACCTCTCCACCGTCCAGTGCGTCGCCACCACGGGCTCGCCCCTGCCCCCAGACGGCTTCCGCTGGCTCCACGACGAGGTCCGCGACGACCTGTGGATCGCCTCCGTCAGCGGCGGCACGGACGTGTGCTCCTGCTTCGCCGGAGCCGTACCGACCCTTCCCGTCCACGTCGGCGAGCTCCAGGCCCCCTGCCTCGGCACCGACCTGCAGGCCTGGGACCCGAGCGGCAGCCCCCTCGTGGACGAGGTCGGCGAACTCGTGGTCACCAACCCCATGCCGTCGATGCCCATCCACTTCTGGAACGACCCCGACGGCAGCCGCTACCACGACAGCTACTTCGACACCTACCCCGGCGTATGGCGGCACGGCGACTGGATCACCGTCACCTCCCACGGATCCGTCGTCATCCACGGCCGCTCCGACTCCACGCTCAACCGCCAGGGCGTCCGCATGGGATCCGCCGACATCTACGAAGCAGTGGAGCGCCTCCCCGAAATCAGGGAGTCCCTCGTCATCGGTATCGAGCAGCCCGACGGCGGCTACTGGATGCCCCTGTTCGTGCACCTGGCCCCCGAAGCCGCCCTCGATGAGGACCTGCTGCACCGGATCAAGCAGACCATCCGCGAACAACTCTCGCCGCGCCACGTCCCCGACGAGATCATCGAGGTACCCGGCGTCCCGCACACCCTCACCGGCAAGCGCATCGAGGTCCCGGTCAAGCGCCTCCTCCAAGGCACCCCCCTGGAGAAGGCGGTCAACCCGGGCTCCATCGACAACCTCGACCTCCTGACCTTCTACGAGGAGCTCGCCCGCAAACGCGCCTGATCGAGGCCGCCCAGGGACGCGTCGAGCCACTCCCCGTCACCATGGCAGCGGACGGGGAGTGCATGGATCAACCATGCTGACCTGCGACTTCAATGACCCACCAGCTTCGCGACCACCTCTGTCAGCCCTCATTGTCAGTGCCGTCGATTACTGTGAGTGAGCATTGATCGACTGTGCACAGGGGGAACGAGAATGGCGCACACCGACAGCCGGACCATGCGACGCGCCCTGCGCCGCGAAATCGCCGGCACCATCGGCCTGCTGACCGACGAGCACGACTTCCGAGCCATGCGCTGCTACCGCAGCTTCGCCTTCGACGACCACGCGACCTACCTCAAACAGGTGGAAGCCCTCCTCAGGACACGGACCCTGCAGGGCAGCCACACCACTGTGGCCCTCTTCGATCCCGAGGAGTACGCCGACTTCTGCACGCAGAGGGGCCTGGACCCCGACAACCCGTCGAGCCGCACACGCTTCACGGCCCAGCTCGCGGTAACAGGCCCGACTCTCCCGTACGAGGGCCAGCCCCTGGCCGACCTCCTGGCGGCCCTCGTCGACGAGGGCGTGCGGCAGGCCACCTGGGAGTACGCCACCACCCTCCTCGCTCGCCTGGGCGCCTGTACATCCTGCGGCGAAGATCTGGGGCGCACCGCTTTCGCGCGGGCTTCGGACCTCCTGGTCCGCATCCTCGACACAGCCCCACCCGGCGACCGGCACCTCGTCTGCAGCGTCACCGGACCGCCCGAGACCCTCATCGCCGCACTCCATGCCGCTGACGCGGACGGCACCTTGAAGCTGGACGAGACCGAAGCCCTCGAGTTCACCACCGTCCTGGCCCTCGGCCTGGCCACCGAAAGCCCCGGTGGACTCGTCGTCCGCGCCAGCGCCCCAGCCACTCCCGACCGTGTCTACGGCTGGCGCCTGCGCGCCTACGGACTCGACCCGCTCACCGCGGGAGAGGTCTTCGACGCCTACTGCACCGATGTCGAGTCCGGCGACCTCATCTCCCCGGAATCCAACGTCGACTACTGCGAGCCGCCCGACCTCGGAGAGGAGAAGCCCGCACAGGGACACCACCACTGAAACATCGGAGGGGCGCCCCACGTAGGTGGAGCGCCCCTCCCGGACAGCCAAAGGCCGACCAGGCCCGGCCTACTCGCCCGACAACACCGCCTGCGCCGCGCTGCGCGCGTCCTCGGCACTGTCCGACGCACGAGCCGCCGCGGCCGCCCGCTCACACTGAGCCAGCGTGTACTTCGCCAGCGTCGCCCGCACGTAGGGAATCGACGCCGCACCCATCGACAGAGAGGTGACGCCCAGACCAGCCAGCACACAAGCGAGCAACGGGTCGGACGCGGCCTCACCACAGACGCCACAGCTCTTGCCCTCGGCCTTCGCCGATTCGGCGGACAGCGCCACCAGGTCGAGCAGCGCGGGCTGCCACGGGTCCTGCAGACGGGAGACCGCACCCACCTGACGGTCGGCGGCGAAGGTGTACTGCGCCAGGTCGTTCGTCCCCAGCGACAGGAACTCGACCTCCTGCAGGATCGAGCGGGCTCGCAGCGCGGCCGACGGAATCTCCACCATCGCGCCGAACTTCGCCCGCAACCCAGCCTCACGGCACGCGTCCGCGAAGGCCCGGGCATCCGTGCGGTCAGCCACCATCGGCGCCATGACCTCGAGATAGACCGGCAGCCCTTCCGCGGCCTTCGCGAGCGCGGTCAGCTGAGTGCGAAGAACCTCCGGGTGGTCGAGCAGCGTCCGCAGACCCCGCACACCGAGCGCCGGATTCGGCTCGTCGGCCGGAGTCAGGAAGTCAAGGGGCTTGTCCGCACCCGCGTCCAGCACCCGCACCACGACACGCCCCTCGGGGAACGCCTCGAGCACCTGCCGGTACGCCGCTACCTGCTTCTCCTCGGAGGGCGCCTGCTTGCTGTCGTCCAGGAAGAGGAACTCGGTACGGAAAAGACCGACGCCCTCGGCACCGGCGTCGACGGCCGCCTCCACATCCGCGGGACCACCGATGTTCGCCAGCAGCGGCACCTTGTGACCGTCTGCCGTGGCACCGGGCCCGGTCGAGGCCGCCAGCGCGGCCCTGCGCGCGGCGGCCGCGGCCTCGAGCTCAGCCTTCTTGTCCTCACTCGGGTCCACGAAGATCTCACCCGTGCTGCCGTCGACGGCGATCATCGTGCCTTCGGCGAGCTCGCCGGCACCCGGCAGCGCCACGACGGCCGGCACTCCGAGCGCCCGCGCCAGAATCGCGCTGTGGCTGGTCGGACCGCCCTCCTCGGTGACGAAGCCGAGCACCAGGGTCGGGTCCAGCAGCGCGGTGTCGGCGGGCGCGAGGTCACGCGCAACAAGGACGTAGGGCTCGTCACTGTCCGGGACACCCGGCATCGGCACGCCCAGGAGACGGGCGACGATTCGATTCCGCACGTCGTCGAGGTCGGCCACGCGGCCGGCGAGGTACTCACCGGCATTCGCCAGGAGCTCGCGGTACGCGGCGAACGCGTCGTACACCCCGCGCTCGGCCGTGCTGCCGACGGCGATTCGCCGTTCAACGTCTGCCATCAGCTCGGGGTCCTGGGCCATCATGGCCTGCGCCTCGAGCACCGCCTGGGCTTCGCCGCCCGCCAGATTGCCACGCGCCATCAGGTCGGCCGCCACAGCCTCCACGGCCTTGCGGGCGCGCCCCTGTTCACGCTCCGCATCGTCCGCGGGGATCTGCTTCGCAGGCGGCTCGAGCACCGCCGTTCCCATATGCCGAACCTCGCCGATCGCCACACCGTGGCTCACGCCGACGCCTCGCAGCGTTGTCTCCATCTCACCCGTCTCCGCTAGTGCGGCGGCTCCCGCCACCGTGTTGGTTGTCCTACTCGCCGTCACACGACGGCACTGACGTCACTTCCAGAGGAAGAGACTGTCGCCGGCCTTCACATCGCCGTCGATACGAAGATCGGAGAGGGCTTCGGCCGTGGCCTCCAGCGCCACGATCGGGCAGATCGCGGACTTGCCGGCGGCCTCCACGGAAGCCGGGTTCCAGCGCACGATGCCCTGACCGCGCCTGACAGTGTCGCCCTTGTTCACGAGCAGCTCGAAACCCTCGCCGTTGAGCTGCACGGTGTCGATACCGAGGTGCGTGAGCACGCCGTGCCCGCTCTCGTCGACCACAACGAACGCGTGCGGGTGCAGGGAGACGATGACGCCGTCCACGGGCGAGACGGCCTCGGAAGGCTCTCGTACGGGGTCGATCGCTGTGCCCGGGCCGACCATGGCCCCGGAGAAGACGGGATCCGGCACGGCTGCCAGTCCGATGGCGCGTCCGGCAAGCGGGGACGTCACGGTGGTCATGGGAAGCCTCCCAGGGGTGGAGATCGTATGGGCCGTCCCTGTCAGTACCGGACGGCACACTGTTCAGCAGGGTATGTCACCTGAAGTGCCGGTTCCGCGAGGGCACTCCGGAGTGGTCTAGACCATACAGCAAATGGATTTGCACGCGCTCCGCAGCCGCGTGTACAGTCGTACTCCTGCCTGGGGCTGAGCGACACAACCTCGTGTCCTTGCCTGGCAGCACCCAAACTTGTCAGATCCTATCTCGGGGTCATCTTCTGCATGTCTGCAGGATGGTGGTCAGGGGGGCGGAAAAACACTGATAGAGTTTGGAACACCGAAGGGAAGCGCCCGGAGGAAAGCCCGAGAGGGTGAGTACAAAGGAAGCGACCGTTCCTTGAGAACTCAACAGCGTGCCAAAAGTCAACGCC